>CAZEBD010000008.1:20396-22702 GCA_964510625.1 uncultured Planctomycetales bacterium | reverse complement strand
GTAATGTTGATTTTTAAGCTGCTGGATATAAACACTGCTCCGGGATGAGCAGCCAGGCAGAAACGGAAGCAGCAAAAAACAGCAGGCTACAAGCAAAAAACGCCTGTAGCCTGCTACCAACTTAGGGACGGTTCTCAAGACAAAGGAAAACTGTCCCTTTTTAGGGGACAGTTCTGCTTTGGGTTGAGAACCGTCCCTACTTTTATTATCATTCAAACTTGATCTCATCCAGATAGAACGTAGCCCCTTCCGGGTTGTTATCCACATTGGCGCTCCAGGTAAAACCGCCGATAATATAGGACATATCTTTACCTTTTAAGTCAATGGTATACTGAGTCCATTCTTTGTTTAAGATCACCGGCCCGATGCTTGCGCTATCGGAATCCGAGAATTCTCCCATGATCCCGCCAACCTTAAACTCTTCAATGCGCTCTCCACCGACTGCACCGCGCGCCCAAAAAGTAAGTTTGGTAGCGCCCGACAGGTCGAATCCGGCATCAACACTACCCCAGTTATTCGCCGGGTTCTGCCAGAAGATCCCTGCCCAGCGTGCGCCTTGAGTGGCTTGGCCGCTGTAGATGATCTTAACGCAGGTGTCTCCCAGATAAGCATCATCTTTGGAGGAGCCATCATATTTGATATCACCGTAATCACCCATATAGCCTGAAGGTATAAAATGATTGGCTATACTTGAGCGGTCGGCATAAATATAAAATGGCATCGCCTGTTGTTTCTTGCCTTCGGGTTTAAGCGTTGAATCAGCCTCAAACTTGATGTCATCGATATAAAATGTCGCGCCGTTGGGGTTCAGATCGGCAGTCGCCATCCAGCCAAAAGCACCGTTGACATAAGTTAAGTCTTTACCTACCAAATTAACCGTATACTGTTTCCAGGCGTCAGTCAATTCGATCGGCCCCATCTCTACCATTACTGAATCCGGGTAGGTCCCCTTGATCCCGCCGACCATTACTTTCTGCAGGATTTCACCACCCTTGGCGCCGCGCGCCCAGAAAGTAAGTTTGGTCATACCGGTCAGATCAAAACCGCCTTTTTTGTTACCCCAGTTATTCGCCGGGTTCTGCCAATAAGTACCTGCCCAACCCTGATTCTGTGATTTTTTAGCGCTATAAACAAACTGAATGCTGCTGGTTCCGCCATGCGGGTTATCCGCGGCCTGGTCATTCATTTTTATATCGCCATAATCACCGATCCAGCCGGAAGGAATATAATGATTGTCTTTGGCATTTTTATCCAAGTACACCACAAATTCCTTAGGGCCGGCGGCTTTCTCTTCAGCTACGGCAATCACCGGAACTAAAAAAGTCAAAGCCAATAACACTACCCCTAATTTTTTCATACTACACCTCCTGTTGTTGATTATTTCCACTTTTTTTGATATGTATAGTAAGCCTTGCGTAACTGACGCAGAAACGGACTTTGTTTTCCATCACCCTGGCCGGCTACCCCCAGCCACTCTTCATGCATATAACCGTCGGGAAAAGGCCCGGTCCATAACCCCTTAGTATCGTGGATTGCCGGTTCATATGCCTTCCACCACTCATCAAGCCATTCAAAGATCACCGCACCCAGCGCATTACCAGCTTGCCCCTCAAACGCCATATTATCCTGAATATCCTCCCAGGCCCCCAGGTGATACTGCGCCTGCAGCTCTTCGGCCTCATCCGCACTCTTGCCCTCAGCATAAGCTGGGCAGCCAAACTCCGTAATAAAAGCCGGTTTCCCCGACTGCTCTTTTACCTGCTCCCAGAATGCACCAAAACCATACTCGCCGCGGTAGGCGTTGCTGCCGAAAATATCGATGTCCGGCGCATTTTTACCGAACTTATCCAGAAATAAAATATCTCCGTTGCAAATTGCCACCGGGTGTTCCGGATCGATAGACTTAATAATTTTGGCGACTTCATTGGCAAATTTAAAATACGCCTCCGGATATTTATCGGCATTACAGGCATAACCGTAGACATTTTCATTACCCAAGAGCCAGAATAAAATATACGGTTCATCCTTAAATTCCTTAACCATCTGCGTTACCGACTCGATCATTTTCTTTTTCTGCTCTTGGTCATTATAATCGGTGCCGGGGTTCCAGGCAGCGCCTGAACCGATAGCATACTTACCCAGGAAATCCCCCAAGATAACCCGGATGCCGTAAGTTTTATACATGTCGCGCATCAGGTCTTTGTTAACCTTTAAAGGGTGATGGTAAAGACGGATAGTATTGACCCCCATATCCTGCATTAATTTAAAATCCCCCACCGACAGCTCATCCGAATCCTGCAGATTAT
>CAZEBD010000008.1:0-20386 GCA_964510625.1 uncultured Planctomycetales bacterium | reverse complement strand
CCGCAAATGCCTCATACGGGCCGTCGATCTTGGAGTTTTTATTCGTATCCTCCTCCATCCAGTTTTTTAAAGTCCGGTCATCCGGAGATTGGCCGGTCTTAGTCGGGGCATAAGTAATGCCTTTGATCACGTAAGGGGCCCCATCCACAATCAACTGCCAATCATTATTATTATATTGGACTAAATGCACTTTACCGCTGCCGACTTTTCTTTTAATCCCCACAGATCCGGCCGTCGGCTTAACTTTAGCCGCCTCCTGGGCAAGGTCGATTTTGACAAATTTACCCGGATTAGTTACCGCCAGATCATTAGAAACATCATTATCAAACCCGTTAATAATCTCAATCTTTGCCCCTTCCAATTTATACCCTAACTGCGGATTCCGTTTAAGCAGAAAATTTATTTTAGCAATCGCCGCCTGCCCCACATACCAGGGCGTATGCCAATAGGTCCAGCCGTAGCTGGAAGGGAAATTAACCACTATAGAATAATAACATTTTATTGCCTGGCTTAACAAGCCGGCCTTCTCTAAAATTAAGCCAGTGCCATAAAGCCTTGTCCCTTGCGGCTCACTGGAGATGCTCCATTTAACGAATGCCGCCTCTAAATCAGGAAAATAAAGAAAATCCCAGATATCCCCTTCCAGGCGCTTTTCTTTAATCACCTGTTTAAAAATCGGATTACGCCTTACTGCGCTGCTATTGGGATAAACCCCTTCGCCGACCGCTTTGATCAGCCCCTCCTGATCGGTGATCAGATATTTATAATCTTTTGTGCCGATATTTTCAAACTGCCCGTATTTTGCATAATCCACGACATCCTCTGTGCCCGGCTCAGACAAAACTAATTTTGTCACCCGCTGGCTGACCTTGGGCTTAACCGCTACTTCGATCGTGCCAGAATCCATTTTTTTCAGGGTTTGCTGCGCGGCTAATGCTACTGACCAGAACCAGCCGCGGGCGTCCCAGCCCTGAGCAAAAGGATACTTATCGATGATCAACTGCAGTATTTTTTTAGTTTCGTCAGTTTTACCCTGGCGCAGCAGGCTTTCTGCCTGGATAAAATAACAGGTCGCTACATCATTGAGCTCCTGCACTGCTTCGATTTCATTTTTATTTTTTGGCAAAGCAGTTAAAGATGCCTGTTGGCGGTCAGCCCGATCTTTATATAAATCGATACACTCCTGCGCATATTTATGGGTTGCCTCCACCTCGCCTTTACCGTGGGCAATCCAGGAGCGGGTAGTCAGGTCCCCCGATGACGGTTTCTGAGCTTCAGAAGCAGGCTCCGCCGCAAAAAGGTTAGAGCAGATAAAAAACGTTAATGCCAAAACTTGGAATCTAAACCTCATTCTCTTCTTTCTCCCCTGCGCCTTTCTTCCTCTATCCGGGTTTGTTCTTTGCGCCTTTCATCCCTGCGCCTTTCGATCTGACTCCGGATATCATACGCACTATTCTCTGAGATTTCGAAGCTCATAATTACAAAAATAGCAAGGATAGAAGTCAGGATGGGAATGCCGATATCAAAAATCCGCATCCATAATAAAGTTCCGGGGGCCTGAGCCAAACCTAATTCCTGATGAAAGCCGGTGGCGTTAATCAGGAATCCGGAAGCAATTGATGCCAGGGCTAACCCTAATTTTACCATCCACCAATAAACCGCGCCAAACATACCTTCTCTGCGGGTATTGGTTTTGAGTTCATCCAGGTCGCAGACATCGGCAACCATAGAACTCATCAGGGTAAAAAGTGACCCCAGGCCAAAAGTAATAAACGGCGCAGAAATGAGCAATAAATACGGATGCTCCGGGCTATACCCTATCCATTTCAAAGCGTAACCGATAATCGAAAGCGGGATGGTGACAAAAAAAGTATTTCTTTTGCCGATTTTAGTAGATAGCCAGGTGGTCAGATAAATAACCCCCACCGTACAAATAGCGCTTAAAGTCCCGTACCAGCCCAATAAAAATCCGCCGGAGGCATAAGCATTATCCAGAATCGGTGAATTTTTAAAAACATAGAAGAAAACAACGTAAATGGTAAAAGCAGATGCCAGCATGAACCCGCCGAAGATCAATAAGGTAGCCGCGCACAGCTTGACAAACGGCTTGCATCTTAGGGTGATCGCCGCCCCCTTAAAAAAGTCTTTGGTCACATTCAGGGCACCTTTGACGTTTGGTTTTGGCAGGTCATGAAAATATTCTTTATTAAAAATCGCCGGCAAAATCCCGCATCCCACAATAATACTCCCGATGACCAGCGCCAGGAACCGGCCTCCTTCAACCACATCCGTAAACCATCCCTGGTTATGCATAATTGCCCAGCACCAGGGGGCAATCAACCAGGGCAATTGTCCGGCAATATTACTGGCACCCTGCAGGCGCGTACGTTCATGATAATCCGGAGTCATTTCATAGCCTAAGGCGATCCAGGGGATGGAGAAACAGGTAAATCCGATAAAATAAAGGACTTGGAAGATTAAGAAATACCAAAAATAATACATTTCGCTGCGCCCGTGAAACAGCTGGAACATTAAAGCAAAACAGATCCCTCCGGTAATCGCTCCGAAAAATATCACCGGGCGGCGGCGGCCCCAGCGGGTGCGGATATTATCCGAAAGGTAACCGGTGATCGGATCCGAAATGGCATCGATGAGGCGAGGAATCGCACCCACCAGTCCGACTAAAGCCGGGTTGACCCCTAAGCCCAGGTTAAGGACAATAACCATCTGCCCGATAAAAGCCGATTGCGCGGTATTGACAAATCCGCCTATGCTATAAATTAATTTTTGAAAAATAGAAATACGGTCTTTTTCGGCCGTAACATGATGCTTGGACCCAGCAGCTGCTTGCCCCATTAATATTCCTTTCTTTTAATTAAGCCAAAGTCAATAAAGGCTGTATTATATCAAATATACCCGGCGTAAACAATATTAAACATTTATTTATCCGAACACCGCGCCACTGGTAATTCCCTTAACAATATACTTCTGCATCAACAGATATACTATAATTATAGGTAAAGCCGCAATGGTCAGGCCGGCCATCAACAAAGGGTAGTTAGTCACAAACTCCCCCTGGAATACCTGCAGCGCCACCGGCAGCGGCATAAACTTGCGGGAATCAAAAATAATCAAAGCCAGAATATATTCATTCCAGACATTTAAAGCATTAAAAACTACCACCACCGCTAAAACCGGCTTAGCCAGCGGCATTGCCACATGCCGCCAGATGCCCAATTTTGAACAGCCGTCAATGCGTGCAGTATCCTCTAATTCCTGGGGGATCTTATCAAAAAATGTCTTTAATAAAAATATGCTGACCGAAAGCCCGACGCTGATCATGCATAAAATGTAGCCGGCAGGAGTATCCCTTAAGTGCAATTTATTCAAAAGTACGTATAAAGGCACGAAGCTTGCCGGAATAGGAATCATCATTGCCGCGATGAACATATAAAATAAAACGGACCTTCCGGGGAAACGCAGGCGCGAAAAAGCATATCCGGCCAGCGAAGCGATGACCACCACGCCAAAAACAGAAGCGCTGGTATAAAACAAGCTGTTGAGCAGGCTGCGGCCAAAACCTTCTTCCTTAAGGGCGTAAACATAATTCTCTAAGTGGAATTGATGCGGGATCAAAGAAATATCTTTAAAAATAAATTCCTGGGTTTTAAGGCTGGAGACGATCATCCAGAGCAGAGGATAAAGGCAGGTAACGGCTACACTGATCAAAAAAACATGGATCAACGTGTTGATCAGGAATTTTTTACTATGATAGTAAAACACATGCCTCATCATTTTACCGGCCCTTCCTGGAAAAACGGTACTGGATAAACGAAATAATTACCAGGATCATACCGAAACTGATCCCCTGGGCGCAGGCATAACCAAACCGGGGCGATGAACCGCGCATCGACGATAAGATTCTTAGCACCGGCACGGAAGTATGCCCGGCAAATTCTCCTCCCACAAGCCCCAGGATTAAAGCGAACGCCTGCATCGAACCTAAAACTGTCAATATCCCGACTAAGATCATCACCGGGACCATCAAAGGAATGGTAATTTTTTTTAATGACTGCCAAGCATTTGCCCCGTCAACCCGCGCGGATTCATAAAGCTGGTGCGGAATAGTCTGCAGGCCCGCTAAAAAGATCAAAAATCCCCAGCCAAAACCCTTCCAACAATGCACCAAAGCCACTGTAGTCAATACGGTATTGGGATCAGTTAGCCAGCGATGCATCAGGTTAGGAAACCCGGCAGAGGCCAGCATACGGTTGATAATATTAGCCCCTTCAATATCATTAATGATAAACCGCCAGATCATCCCCACGACGATCTCCGAAAGGACCGGCGGGATAAAAAAAACCACCCGGTAAAAATTTTTCAGGCGGATCTGACGGTCGCAGGCCCAGGCCAGCATAAAAGCCAAAAGATTCTGAAAAACCAAAGCGATCAGGGTAATATAGCCGGCGTTCCACATTGAGCGCCACCAATATTTATCCTGCAGGAAGATCTCTTTAAAATTACCCAGCCCGACGAATACTTTGGTAAAAGAGATCCCGTCCCACTCGAAAAGCCCAAGCTGAAAAACCCAGATAAAAGGAATAATATAAAATATAGAAAATATCGTTACTGCCGGAAGGACAAAAACGTAATTTTCTAAAACCTCTTTTATCCTCATTATTGCGCTCTTTTCTTGGCCAGCTGGCGGTCTTTGGCCTTTTGCACTTCACCGGCCACCTCCGCCGGAGTTTTTTCACCGATGATAATCGACTGAATGCCTCTATCCAGGACTTCGATGACCAAAGAAGATTCCGAAACCTCCCAGACATTCGGATGCGTAGCATAATCCATCCCCCGGGCAAACTGGGCAAGGATCTCCGGAATCTGGGATAAGCTATATTTATTAGCCGGAAGGTTATTGGTCGCCGTTGACAAATATGCCTGCTGCGCATCTTCGGTCAGCCAGATTAAAAATTTTACCGCTTCTTCTTTGTGCCTTGAGCGGGCATTCACCATCAGCGAAGAGCCTGCCCCTCCCCAGATCGCCATCGGGAATGCATCCGATGCCTCCGGCGGTAACATCGCGGCGTATTCTAAACCGGGATTCATCCCTTTATAAACATTCACGCACCAGGAACCGTTGAAAGCAAATAAGGCTTTTTCATTGGCAAAGAGCTGCTCCGCCGACTTATTAACCATCGTTACCAACCCCCGGTCAAGGATACCGGCTTCCTGCATCTGGCTGAAAATAGAAAAGACTTTGATCCAATCCGGGTCGGTATAAGGAACTTCGCCTCTGATAGTCGCCAAAACTTTATCCTTGCCCATAATATTAAAAGCATAGCCATTGGCAAAGCAATCGATCATCCAGGCCTCCCCCCATCCGGAGACCAGCCCCTGCAATCCTGTATGCTTAATCTTTGCTCCAATAGCTAAAAACTCCGTCAGCGTCTTAGGCGGGTAATCAGGATCTAATCCTAATTGGGTAAATAATTTCTTATTATAGACCATCTGGATGGTCATGATATCAAGCGGGACCCCGTATATTCCGGGGTTGACTCCATAGCTGTTAGCCTCGGCAAACTCATTCACTGCCAGCGCCTTGGGAAAGAAACTATTCTTCCATTTATTTTTATCAGCCTCCATGTAAGGAGTCAGGTCTAAAATATGGGCGGCCTTGACAAAAGAGGCAAAATCACTTTTCTCTCCCAGAACACCAAAGATATCCGGAAGATTAGCGCCTTGCGCCGCAGCGCGAATTTTTTGTGCATAAGCTTCTGAAGGGGCATAGAGTTCAAAATTTACTTTAATCCCGGTTAAATTTTCGTATTTTTTTGCCAGCTCCTGGAATGCCGGATCGCGGTCGGTCATCCAATGCCAGACGATAATAGTTTGGGAATTAGATTTTTGGCCGGAACAACCTAAGAGCGAGAATAATACAAAAACGGACAAAAACACGTTCTTCAAAAACATACTGGCTGCTCCTTACGTTTGTCTAGGGAAGGATGTTATCCACCGGGAATTGACTATAAAGACGTAATGTAGAAACTTAACATATTTTAGCCAACTAATCAAGTTTTACCTCAGGCACGCAACAGCCTGGAAATTCCCATCAAATCCGCTCTTTCCAGTTCGATTCCCGAACGAAAGACCCCTTTTTGTTCCGCTTTGCTCCAAACAACCTGGCCGCGGGTATACAGCGAATCCGTGCTATTGGGAACATCCAGCCAGATCTCCAGGTTAGAGCGGGCATCTAATGCCTGATTCGTGGTTAAACCTAAACCTTTGGCGCTGACGTCAAAGGTCTGCGCCAGGCCTTCCCGGCCGTCCAAACCGATGAACCGCGCAGAAAATTCTTTTTGGAATCTTTCAAATATCCGATGGTCATCCATCTGGTCACCCCCCTTATCTCCACCAGCACTAACAATTCCTAACCGTGGCAGTTGATCCTCATCGGGATGGAAAGTGCTAATAAATTTTTTAATTTTATCTTTATCCGCATCATTAACCTGGTTAAAATAAATTCCGTAATGGTTGCTGCCGTCGGCGACCTTATGCCAGCTGACCCAGGCCTTGACGGTAATCGTATCATCCTCCAAAAGGCGCAAGGTAAGCGGAAAAGATTTATCCAGCGGCAGCTTGGCATGCAAAATAATCTGCGCCCCACCGTAATTAATATCTTTAACCTGGCAATACAACTCATCCTGGGTGCGCTTCAATTTTAGTAAAACCCGGGAATTGATCTGCCAACGCGGTAATTTTCTACGATCGTAATTCATCAGGCCCTTCCCACCAATGTTTAACCACTAAGCCGTGAAAATTTTTATTAATGTACTGATCCAGGCGGTCCCTTAAAGACTGATCCACCCGGTTAAAAGATAAACCATAAATATTTTTTTCATACTGCTCCTGGCGCCAGGAAACAGTCGCCCCGATATCTAATTCAAAATCTTCAGCCAAAGCTAATCTGAAATTTGAAAAAACTTCATCAAACAGGTTGCGCCTTAAAGAAAGACACATGCCCCCATGGCTTATATCCTCCACTACACAGGGAATTGCGCGAACCCCATTCTCAACAGTTAGTTCCGCGCCTTGATTAATCGGCCATCTCGGATCAGCCCTGCGTTCGTCCACGTTTTCCTCTTTGCCCTAAGCCACTGTGGCAAGTTAAGTTACACATTATTATTACCTCATTTTCAAATTAAATCAAGTGAAATCTTTTGCAACTTTTGTAAGACGTTTTTCTTAAGCTATTGCATATCAATCATTTATGAAACAATATTTTATATTAACTATTTCTTTCTAATCTCACTCCCAATGAATAAAATCCCTGCCGACTTTAGTATTGACTGGCAATTTAATAATCCTGCGATAATTAGTTCCGTCAAGGTTCATAATGCATAAATATTGCGCTTCACCGAAATGAGGTGAGGCTTGCCGTAACAGGAAATATTTAAGCCAGCTTTTAATATAATGGTAGTAGTAATGGTATTTTGTGTAAGGTCTACTAGAAGAGATCTCTGCGACAAAAATTATTTTTTGACCATCCGGAGTAAAAGTAAAATCAAATATATCCCGCCAATTCTGTTTTCGATAAGTCAGCTCTTTAATATGTCCATTGGTCAAATCCAAAGAAAATATTCCTTTTTTATAATTTAGGTCTGCAATATAAATAAGTTTTTGATTATCGAAAGAATAGCGCAGCCGCTTAATATTACAAAACATAGGCTTTTCTAAGGTATCGGGAATATACTGTATACTTGGATGCGAACAATCTATCCTATGCACTTCTTCTAAATCGGAACCATCTATGTTTATCGTATAGAATCTTGTTATGTCGTAAAATTCACCGGGATAATCGCCTCTGTCTTCCTTTAAAATAAAGGCTAACTTCTTTTCGTCGCGAGAAAAAGCCAACTCATATATAATGAGCCTGCGATCTCTGGAATCTTTATAAAACTCCTCAGACTTCAAGAGATTTGTCAACCGAACACGCCCTGTTCCGTCTATATTCATTGCAGAAAGATCGCACTGGAAATTATCAAAGATCTTCTTGCCATCTGGAGCAAACCAGTAATATCCCAAATTTAATACTTTATGCTCCCGACTATGAAGATCCATCATTACCACGGAACTCGGGCGTTTCGATACAAAGATAACTTTTCTCCCATCAGGAGAGAAAAAAGGATCTCGGCATAGATTACCGTAGGTTAATGGTATTTGGCTGCTTCCATCTGAGTTCATAATATATACATCAAAAGCGCCTCCACTATAACTCTCCCCAATGGCTCTGCCCTGAAAATCATAAATATACTTTACGTTTTCTTCTTTTTGGCGCCTAGATATAAAAACAATTTGTGCCCCAGATTGCGAAAATGACGGGGAATTATCTAAAGCAGTATTTGTTTTTGAAGATGAATTTCTGGTTAATTGTTTCAAATTTAAACTATTAACATTCATGGTATAAATTTCTTCATCACCGTCAGCATCTGACGAAAAAACGATTTTACCTTTAGGTAAATTTAAATTAATTAAATAACTGCTGATAAATTTGAAAGACTGAAACAATATAAATACAATTAATGCCCCGATTAAAACCTTAGCTTTATCTATTTTTAAACTATCCATTCATTCCTCCTATTTAAGGCCAATTATTAAAAGTTGGGGTATAGATATGCGGCATCGAAAAAGTCGGCATTACCGGTTTAACATAATAAGTCTTTGGTATATTTAAAGAAGTCGGCAAAGTAACCGGAAGTCTATATGTCGGCATAACATAGTAAGTTGAAGGCATTTTATAAGTGGTTGAAGGCATAACATAACGAGTTGGAGGCGTAATATAAGAAGTTGGTGGTATAGTTAAAGAATTATAAGTTGGGATTTTTAAATTATTAGAAGGATAGGTGTTTATGTTTGGAAAGGATTGAAAATTTGTATGATAATTTGTTACGAAGCTTGTCTGAATCGTTTTTAGTTCTGGTGAATAATATAAAATTGTTTGTTGTATTTCAAAATTACCAGAAAGATAGGAATCATAAAAAGAACCGGCGGAATATCGAGAGATGCTAATCGGCACATCTACTCCGGTAGCCATCGAAAGCGCGGCCTGCCTTACCGTAAGATCTTCGAAATAGCTACCATGGTCGCCGTAAATCATTTGTGAATTCGGACTATTTGCTGTACGCCAAGATACCGGATCTGAAGGAGACCAAAAATTTTTAAATGCTCCACCTGTTAATTCGGCGATTGCTGAAAATTTCCTTGCGCTTTCAGGTGCAGGAGAACCCATCCCAACAATATTAATTTTCATTTCAATCTGGTCTTTTTGCATCCACTGTGTCAAGCTTTCGATCGCTTTATAACTTAACATGTTGCCCGCACTATGAAGGGGCAGAGTCATAGAATCTGCTTTCCATCCTTTTGCAAATTTATACTTATCTTGTAAATACGCGATAAAATTACGCTCTGCCTCTGCGTAATCCGTAATATTCCCTGAATGATTATATTCAAATACTGTAACAGCTCCTATTGATTCCGTATAATCAAAATCCTTTCTCATTTGATGAATCTGAGACCATCCTGGGCTTCTAGATGTTAAGAGATCAAATCCCAAATCATCATCCATACCGGGAACAAAAATAACAACACTTTTCTCAATAGGCTGTATTTCATTTAAATCTAACCCCAATGTGTATCCTGAGTTCTGAAGCGAGGTCATCGCTATGGAACGAATCCAGTTATCTTCGAAAGTATCCTGATATCTATCCATTAAAGGTTGTTTTAATTCAGGGAAAGTTCTGAGGTTAGCCGCCAGTGGAAGAACCGCCGCGGTCCGCACCTCCAGGCTACTATCAGTTAAATAAGGCTTAATGGCATTAACCGCTTTCCAGGTATCAAAATGCCCTAAAGCGCTCACCGCGGACTGCCGCACCTGCCAAGATGAATCCTCTAATTTCGGAATAAGATAATCTATAACCTTTGGATCATCGAAATTACCAAAAGAGTCTGCTGCTGCTAATCTCACATCCCATTGATCATCATCCAGAAGCGGTTTAAGATAATCAAATGTCCGGGGCTGGTTGAAATTACCGAAAGAAATCGCCGCTGCTTCTCTCACCTGCCAAACAGGATCTTGAGTTAATGGCACAAGTAGATCAGGGGCCTCCGGCCAACTGGGATTACCTAAGCCCAGCGCTGCACTCTGGCGGATTTCCCAATTAGCATCTTTGAGGCTATCGACAAATAGGTTTTTGGTAGCCTGGGAACCAATTGTTGATAAAGTAAGCATCACATTCTGACGGATTCCAACCGGCTCAATAATATCTTGTGCAATGTCTAAAAATGGCTGTTCTAATTGCGGGAATTCGGCCATGCTTGGCCCCAGAGTAGTAACAGCTGCCAAGCGAATAGACGAATTTAAATCCGTCAACTGAGGAATAAGCAAGTCTATATTTTGCGGAAAATCATCCAATCTTGATCCTATAGATACTATCGCAACCTGGCGAATATCTAAATCCGGATCAGACAAGAATGGTTTTATTAATTCAATTGTCCCGGCATTAGCTACAGGCGATATTGAAGCAATAGCTGCTTGTTTTACTTTAGAATCGGGATCATTAAAAGCCAATACTAGGGCGTCCATTATTTTTGAATCATCAATGCCGGTTAAATTAAAAGCTATCTCACTCCGCACATCCGGCTCCGGATCGAACTGCAGGTTATATACGAAAGCATTTTTTACCTCAGGCAAATCTATCTTTGCAGCCAACGCGTTAACCGCAGCGCAGCGAATATCCGAATGCTGGCTATTTACTAAACTAAACAAAAGAAAATCTGTTACTTCGGGTAACGTTGAACCGTATAAACTAAGAATCGCCGCCTGTTGAGGCCATCCATCCTGGCTGAACTCCGCATTCTCCAACATAGAGGCGGCGCGCATGTCATTATTCCTTATCAAAGAGATTGCCGCCATTGTGCGCACATCACTATCCGAATCATTTAAAGATAACTTTAAAAGCTCTTCAGTTTTCTGATTATATTTTTGCCCTAAGAGAAAAACGCAAAACTGCCTGACCCGGGAAGCATCAGGTTGCCAAGAACGAATACCTCCTTCTGCCCTGAATTCTTTCAACAAAAATTCCAGCTCACTCTCATTTATCTCTGCTTGAGTAATCGCAGAGGGATTTAATTTCATCTGCCAGTAAATAGCATTGGCCTTAGTCCTAATCTCTGCGTTTTCTTTATCTGCAAGAGACACTTGGGCAGGAGCCGAATAATTAGTTTCTGCCCCCTGCTTGGGTTCATCTGTATCAGCATATCCAATACCTGTCCATATCATTGCTCCTATTATAACAACAATAGCCCCAAGGCGTATTAGTTTCCTATTCAGTCGGACAAAAATATTAGGGCGCGACTGTTTAGTAAAAGTCGACTTTGAAGACCGGCAATAATCCTTTTCTATTGCCTTTAGATAATTGAGAAGTTCGTCAAAAGACATTTTTGAAATATCTTCTGGTTGAAATTTATTTCCAGAATGAAATGCCACCGGCTCATAACTTAATTCCCCGTCGGTAGAAACCCAGTTGCGCGGACGGAAATTATGGTGATAATTTACGTCATGCTGCCGCATCCTCTTGTGAACGGTATCCGGCATTCTTTTCCTCTTTGAAAGATCTTCTTCGTAAACCTGGGGCTTAGCCCTGGGTTTAGTAATATCAAAATACTTAACCAGGTGATAAATAATCTGTTCGGAGCTTAAGCCGGAATAAGCGATTTGCTCGGCTAATTCATTAATCTTTTCGCTGGTTCCAGGATGCTTAGCTAACCACGCCTCAAGCGCCTTAGTCCTGGTATTCTTTTCTTTCAGATTTCTGTCAAAGGCAGATAAAATAAAACTTATTTTCGTCAAAACTGCTTTGACCTGATCATCTTTTAATAAAGCATTGTATTTTCCCCGAGTAGAGGGCGAAAATAGCTCCGCGGCTATACTAAGCATGAAATCCTTCGGCTCAGGTAATAAAGCAAATCTTACGGTAATAAATTCTTCGTTACCGCGCTGGTTGTATGCAATGATTCGTCCGGGCCCGAAATGTTTATGATTCACAAACTTGCCTTTGGTAAATTGGGTAAAACATTGCCCGTTTAAAGGAGCAGCTCCCGGGCCATCCATGCGCCGATCCGTTAAAATACATTGCGGTTCACCTAAGCCTAAATTATTGAAGAGAGACACGTCTTTTAATATCATCTCTATTTGCATTGCTACTTCCATGGCCCCATTACCTTGAGCTTCAACTATAACCACGCTGCCTCTTTTAGCACCAAGGCTTATCAAATCTACTGTTTCATCCGCCCTTACTCTTTTGCCATTATATGTTATCGTCACCGTGCTCTCTGATTTACGGACTAAATTTTCTATACTCGTAACTATTCTGACATGCAAGTCAGAATCAAGGCAAATTGAATATCTTGCGTGGTTGGAAAGTAATATTTCTTCTTCTTTATCTGCCGGGCTCTCCGGGTATTTCCGGGGATATTTATTTATAGAAGCTAAGAGTTTGTCCATTCTTTCTCTTTGGGCAGGCGGGACTTCGATCCATTGTTCTCCGAAATAAACACTGCAGTGCCTACCCAGAGCCCTTCCGAAATCTTTAGGGTCAATTTGAATATATACGCTATAGTCAATGCCTGATAAGCGCAGTCCTTCTTCTAACCGCTGGTCTGCGCCATATTCAAAAAGCCGTGATTCTTGCGGTATACCAAAAGGCTTGTAATCGGAAAAAACCTGCCCCTGCTCTTCAGAGATCATAAATCGGTGTATAGTAAACTTTTTCGGCAACTGATCTTGTGTATCCTGTATCGCCGCTTCTTCATTGATTATGCCTTTGGCAATATGGCTGGCTAGTTCATGATAAAGAATTTCTAATTGCTTATCGGGGGGCTGATTAAAAAATTCTACTGCGTGGTAGTATGATTCTTTCAATGGAACTACGGCAGATGCCACGTAAGGCATGCCGGTAGAGAAATCTATATCGAGCTTCTCCGGGTCATTAGAGAAGTAGAATCTAACTCTGGATAATGTATTTTCAAAAGCAGTTGCGAAATCAGGCGGCCCGGTCTTAGTGATCATTTCCAACAACTCATTCAACCGCTCTGAAAACACTGCTACCTCTGCCTGCCCCGGGCAACCGGAAAAATTGCCTTTCTTAATCTCCTGCAGGGTGAATGCTTCACTGGTCCAGCGTGGGCCGAATGCCTGAATTGCCTGGCTTTGGGAAAAATATGAAACGGCAAGAGGATAGGCGTTAGATCCATTTGTTGCCTCTTTTATTTTAGTGAGGGTAACTCCGTAGGCCAGAGGAACTCCGGAATTACGATCGCCATAATAGTTGTTCGTTTCATACAATACCAAAACCTCGGCATTATATCCTTGTGCATTAAAAAATCTTTTCGCTGCCTCTTCATTGATAAATAAATTAGATAATAACCGGTCATGGGATGCGATTTCGGATTTAATAATTCTACTGCCATTCTTTACTTCTTCGACCATTTTCGCTCTGGCCTGCTCGCTCTCAACCCCACTCCTATAATCGCCGATTTCAGATACAATTTCAGTAATATGGTTTTGGTATTGGCTGGTTGAACAGGCAATAATGCTTATCTCTGATAATATCTTACGGAGATTGCCGTCCTCTGTCCCCTGGAGCAAGGATTCTAAAAATAGATCTAAATCCTTATCTACAATTCTAATCTGCCTCAAATATTCACTTTCATACTGAATAGGGCGTGATTTAGGATGGTGAAGAACTATAAATGCTCTGCCATTTTCAGAAAGCATTCGATAAATCTCTTCTAAAGATAACCGCATATCCGTGTAATCCAGCGCAAAAGTCGAAACGACTATATCCATAGAGCCGGATTCTATCATTCGGGGGTTTTCCATTTGCCCGCTGTGATAGGCTATGCCCTCACATGTTGACAGGCGCCGGACATCCTCTTCTTTAGCCGGATCTAAAGCATGAATTTCAGCGTCTAAGTTTTGGCTGGCAAATAATTCGTAAATCTTTCTGGCAATATAGAGATTGGCTCCGGAGCCTAAATCAATAATTTTAACTTTTTTATTCCGGCTTTGTGAATACCCGAGGCTGCGGTTAATCACAAAGTTATGCACCACTTGCGGGTATCCGCCCATCGCCATAAACCATCCATCCCCGTCAATAAAACGCGACGGAACGCGCGACCACTGGCCTCTCCAGAAATCCGAAACAGCTATTCCCGGGCCATCCATGCACCGATTCGTTAATAAACCCAGAGCTTTAGATAACTGTAAATCTCCGGAAACTAAACCCCTTACCTGCTCCGTATTGAATCCGTTGACATTCCAGGCCTCCCCTGTATTTATTCGGATAATATCAGCAGCTACATTGTGCTCATCCCAGACTCGTTGTAATTTTTCTTTTACAATACTAGTAATGGGAGCTGCCAATATTTCGTACGCCTGCTGGCCGGTTTTGAAAAAACGCGAGAAAGTAGGATCGATATAAAGCACCGATTGTCCGGCCAAATAAAGAACCAGCACGTAATGCGGCCAGATATTTACGCTTAATGAGCGTACTTCCAGATTGATAAACTGTATTCTGTTTTCTCCGACGGAAAAAATAGGAACCTCATACCCCAATTCCTTAAGTTCATTTTGCAAAAGCAGCGCAAAAACCGCCGCGGAGCAACCGCAATCGATATTCTGCCAACCGCAAGCTTTCTCCATAGCCTGCAAGAAACCATAATCCCTATTTTCGCCGGGATTTTCTAATCCCTTGATAAATGCTATCAATGCATCGATTATTTCACTGCGGGGAGCTTCCTGCGCGGCGGCAATGACATCATCGCCGAATAATTCTCTTGAAACAGACTCAATAGCAGTAACCCCTTCAAACATAACACCCTTCCCGCGGAACCGGGATAGCGCACTAGCGATACCTTCCCTTACCTCTGATTGATTTTCATAAAACTTAAACTTTACTTCTCTGTCCACTATACCGCCGGAGATGATATCTTTTCTAACTGTTTCAAGATGCTCATGGTTTAGCAGGTACATTATAAAATCTCTGGGGCTCAATCTAGCCAACCCGCGCGCGGTAATTAAACAAACATCAAAACCTGCTTCCTGTTTTCTCACCATAAAATCGCCGGCATTTATGCTCACTCTTTGAACCACCAGGCCTTTTCCATTTTCACGGTAGGTAGCCATATAAATCGAAACCAGAATCTCAATTATCTTTTTTCTAATTTGGGCAGAATCCTGGCGGCTGATAAATATGCTGCCGCCTATTTCTGCTTGCTGGAAACGATTGGGCAATAAGTGAAAGGCTTCTGCATTAACCAGCCTATCCCGGTGGAGTTCAGTATAACCGTTTAGCCACTCAGCAGCAAAAAAGGCTACCTCAACTATCTGGCCGACGGCATTCTTGGATTGGCCCTTCCCTAAAACATAAGGCGTGCAAACAAATTTTAATCCCAAATTATTTTGTAGATCGTTTAAGATATCTAAGCTTCGGAAATCTATCTCCAGACCTTGATTGAGGCTGCTATTTAAAACTACATCTAAACCAAAACGCCTGACCTGGCCGCTGGAGAGTTTAATCTCAGCACCGAATACCGCATAATAAGAACCGTCAGCCGCAGCCGATAATTTTATTGCTTCCACCTCATTAATTCCTATCCCCATCTTCGCAAATAAAGTCTTAAGAAATCGGTAATTATCCCCGGTTAACCCCTCTTCAATTGCCGCTTTTATCTGGTCCGGAGACAATATTTCAACCTCCTTTTTCATATTAGAATGCCATTTTCCCGGCACTTCGATTTCTAAATGAAATAAACAACCCCGGCCGGCTCTTAACCCACATTCTCTTTGCGCAACCTCTGCCAAATTTTCTTCAAAAGTTATCTTCTTGGTAACCAGATCCATATGCAATCGGCGTTCATCCAATTTAATAATAAAACGACCCTCATCTTCTATCTCTATACCCATCGACCGTAAAGCAATAATGTTTTCGATTTTTTCTTTTCGCCTCATCAAGCCGAATAATGAGGTCCAACCTATCAGGATTCCCCCCGGCTTAAGCTGATTATACAAATTAACCAGCGCTTTAAGCGGATTAGTTAAGTAACGCGTTACAAAAATAAGTGTAATCAGTTCGGCTGGCTCCGGAAGCTTGACTGTTTCTGCCAAGGCCGCAATGAATCCAGGGGCATATGTCTGATTAAGAAGGTCCTCTTCATTTAACCATTTGTATATCATTCCGAAAATCCGGTCTTGCTTTGCTTTCTCCTCAAATTGCTCTCTATCCTCCTTAAGCCAATCAACAGGATCTACTGCATAAGTAGTAAGATCCGGTAAAAACTTTTTAGCCTGGCGTAAAGCAAGGCCATAACCGCATCCCACATCTGCCCAAACTCCGCCCCTAGCAGCTATAACGCGCAATAAATCTGTAAGCGGCTTTTCTGACCCGCTAAAACGCTTTCCTATTCTTTCAAAAATGGAGTTATACGTCCTGCACCTTGATTTAACAAAACTATACATAACCGGCGGCAACTCTAAAGACCTATATTTGATTTTTGAGAACTGTCCATCGATTATTCTCTGGATTCCAGCAGCATTTTCAGACAACAAAGCAATATCATTCTTTCCCATCTCCGCCGCATCCTCCCAGTATTTAACCGCAGCTGCCTCCACCCTAAAGCTGAAAAGTTGGTTAAGATAAACCGGGGATTGCCGAAAGAAGCGACGTAGTATTACACGATGCTCCATTGGCAGACTACTAAATATATGAGAAATTAGTCCTGCGAATATACAACAAAGACCGGACAACGCAAAGATATCTCCAAGAGTCGTATAAACTCCGTATATACTTAAATAGTCAATCGCCCCGGGGCGGCCCAAACATAGATCTAAAGTTACGCTTAAAGCCATCCCTGCGATAAGCATCATTCCTGCTGCTATAAAATTTAATCCACGAACAGGCCTACCATCATCGGCCAGCGCTTTCTTCATCTTAAGCAACGGATACAAACCCCAAGTCAATATTGCAAACGCAATCGGTAGAAAATAATTAATGAATCCGCAATGGCAAACAAGATTGTTCCCGTAGTAAATTACTTTTTCAGTGACAAAAATTAAGCGGCCGGGAGCTTTATCAACAAACGGCTCCGGATATCTGGAATAAGCGCTGAGGGCAACGGCTTTACCTATCTGATCGATCAGGCCTAATATGAATAATATTGCTATTGACTTTAAATACGCTTGCTTATTAATCATCTTACTTTTAAACCCGGCCTTAATTAACCAAGCCAAGATAATACCGGCCGCTACTACGCCTATCGTAATCAAGGCATTCGGACGGGATTCCATATTTAAAAGCGCAAAAGGAGCAAGTATTACGCCTGAATCAGCAACACCGGGCTTATTCTTAGAAAGAAGTGTTCTGGATTGAAATTCTTCTGTGTTTAAAGTTACCAACTCAAAACAAGACTCAAGCCCTGCCAAGATTAAGGCCTCTTCTTTGGTCAAAGAAAAAACCTCCATCAGGTTATTTATGCCCTGGATTACCTCATTAACCCTCCAGATGTTTACACCTTTTACGCTTTTTAATAACGTGAAAAATTTATCGATCGGTGAAGATAATAGGTCCATCCGGGTTTTTAATATCACAGGATCCAGGCCCGCGTATTCAATTGCTGCCATCCTAAACCTGACTCTTTCATGCCGGTAACCTAATATCACCGGATAGGTATTGATCACCTCGGTAGGTAAAATCCCTTTTGCTTCCAGTAAACCCATAGTACCAATAATTCTCTGGCGGCTATAACATAAGGCCGCAGGAAAATTGTTAATTACTTTGGTAGATAATATATTATTTTCTTCAAGCAAGTCAATAGTGCCGCGGATCCTCTGGGGGCTATAACCTAAAACTGCTGGTTCAAGGTTGATAACTTTATCTACCCGGATTTTCTTTGATTCCAACAGTCTGATAATGCTGTTGATTTTTTGAAGGCTGAGGCTGAATGTCTTGGGCTTAGCGTTGATCGCCCTGGCAACTAAGATACCTTTCTTCCGGAGCAGATCGATAGTATCTTGGATTCTCTGCTGGCTTAAACCTAAGACCGGAGGATAGATATTAATTACCTTCGCCGTGTCCAAGCCTTCTTTCTTTAACAAATCAATGGTATCGCGGATATTATCCAGGCTTAAACTTAACGCCTGAGGGAAAGCATTAGCTGCCTTAATAGCATCTATTCCCTCTTTCTTAAGCAAATCGATGTTATCGCGTATATTATCCGGGGCCAGACCTAAAATCGCAGGATGCTTAGTAACGGCTTTTGAAACAGATATACCTTCTTTATGCAACAAATCTACGATATCTCGGACTTTCGCCAGGCTGTGCCTCAGAATTCTAGATGACCTCTTGCTGGCTTTCTCAACATCAACCCCCTCTTCCTTAAGGAGCGCGATAATCTTACTCTTTTCATCATCCTTAGTTTTATCGGAATACTGGAATTCTGCAGGAGCATACTTATAAGCCACCGGCTCGCTGAATAATCCGTCGAAATTCCCCCAGTTGCGCGGCTGGGAGCTATGATGGTATTTTTCTTTATGCAGCCGGGCCCGGCGGCTGACCGGAAGCTGCCCCTTTGACTGATCGGACGCCTTTTGCCTGATAATCTCCGGTTTAACGCTGCTTGCGCTGGCAAGATGGGAAATAATCTCTTCCGGACCTACCCCAATATAAGCTATTTGATCCGCCAATGCATATAATCTCTTGCGGGTTTCGGGATGTTTAATTAAATAACTCTTGAGGGAAACTGAATGCGGAACCGGGGCAGGATCAGAACCGGGATTTGAACTATAATATAGCTGCTTTTTTTCTTTAAAATAAAACAATTCCTCATTTATTGCCCGTAAAACTTCTTTTATTTTTTTATCCTGCTTGATAGTTTCATAAATTTCACGGCTGGAAGGTGAGAATAAAGCTGCCCCTTTGGAAATTAAGAACATTTTCGGCTGGTCTAAAAGTGCGAATTTCACCATTATCAACTCTTCATCGTCTACGGCAGTATACTCAATGATCTTACCCGGCCCAAAATACTCATGCTTAACAAACCGCCCCTGCATAAAAACAGTAAAGTCCGGGCCGTTTAATGGAGCTGCTCCTAAACCCTCCATCTGCCAATCGGTTTTACTTATTTTCATATGCATATAAGGACAAGCGGAGTTTATTTCATTCTGGTAACAGCACAATCTATAGATCAAGCTTTTGATCCGGAATTCCGGCAGATTAAGCACCGCTAAATATTCCCTGATTTCATTCTCTCCTAACCAGAATTTATGCACCAGACTCGCCTCGGTGAATACTTGCGTCAATATTTCAGTAATCACCTCTACTATGCCCTCTTTGGCGTCCGGATCCAGGCTGAATTCCACCAATGTCCTTAAAAGGCCACGGTTGGCGCAATCTTTTTTCATAAATTTACTCACATGCAGTATTCTTTGCCCGCTGACTAAACTGAGATGTTCGGTTTGTTGCTCTAATTCAACCTTAAAACCCGATCTTTCGGCTATTTTTTTCAGCAACTCGAAATTTACATCCACCGTCGCATTAAAATTATACCTGCGCATCTGATCTTTCTGTTCCAAGCAAGCATCCGCATAGCCGGACATGCTTTCAAAACCATAATCATAGAATTGCAGGTAGCCGTGTTCATTTAAAACGGCTAAATAATTCACCATATTCATCACCGCGCCCATGTTGACCGGTATACGGCCGTCAGAGAATTGGGCTAAGGCCTCCTGCAATATAGCTAACACCGGAGCTTTATAACTATCCGGATAGCCTGCAAACATAGCCTCCAGGTCTAAAGGCACTAACTCCTCAATGATTTCTACTGCATCCACGTAAGACTCTTGCAGCCCGCTTAATTTCTTAGGGCCCAGCCAATATTCTTTTTCAAATTGCTCAAACGGGATAATTTGCCCGGTTTTACTGACAATATCCACATTATGTTTAAGCCTTAAAGACCCGTAAACCTCAAAAAGGTCTTCCATTCTTTTCTCAATAATTACCTGCTGAGGGAGATCATCATAAAGCTCATTATGACGGTAGAGCAGGATTTCGCCGGAATTAAACGGAGGCAGGCTCAACGCATCCAATTGCATGAAAGCAACCGTACCGCTTAATTCTTCAGTGAATTCAGGTAGGGATTGAGCATCCCGGATCATTTGTTCAGAAAAATCGCACATCCAATATTGCAGGCGGCTAAAATATCCTTTCCCGTATTTTGCATCGATAGATTTAAAAGCCCGGATAAAATTAACGGCGTTTTGGGCGTTGCCAAT
>CAZEBD010000007.1:0-25158 GCA_964510625.1 uncultured Planctomycetales bacterium | reverse complement strand
AGGCATTCGATCATCATATCCAGCCACCCGGAAGAAACATTTAATTTGGCTTTTTGATTGGTTTGATAATATAAATCAACCATGCCTTCCAAAGCAGTATATAATTCTTCGGAGTCTTCATTCATATGCAAATCAGATTCATTACCGACATTACCTTCGCCGTTCTGATAGCCAAAAAATGTGCCGATTCTTTTATCGGTTGCTTCCGCCACCCAGCCGTCGATTGTGCTCATCTGTAAAACCCCGTTAAAAATCGCCTTCATCCCGCTGGTCCCGGAAGCCTCAAAAGGCGGCAAAGGGTTATTTAACCAGACATCGACGCTGGAGGAAAGGAGTTTACCCAGCCAGATATCGTAATTTTCCAGCACAATAATTTTTAATTTATCATAATCAACATTAAGCTTATCTACCTTATCCAGCATCTCGTTAATATAAGTAAAACCTAAATTATCATTGGGATGGGCCTTACCGGCCAGAATGATCTGTATCGGGCCGGCTGTTTCGGTAATCCGCACCAGGCGGCTGATATCATGTAAAATCAGGCTGGGCCGTTTATACGCGGCCACCCGCCTTGCCCAACAGATAGTAAAAATATTCTTATCCGGCTTCCATTTCTCTAAAAATTTACACAGCCCGGCCTTATTGGTTTGATGCGCCTGCCATAACTGCGTGCGGAATTCGGGGTTCCCCTTAAGCTCGGCGGCCTTAGCCAGGATCATCGGATTAGCTTTAAAATCAGGAAAACTCTGCGGAAATTGTTCAAAAAGGCTGCTAAAAGCCGGCGAGATCCAGGTATGGGGATGCACGCCGTTAGTCACATACTGTATCCGGTCTTTATACCCGGGAAACTGGATGTGCATTACCTTTTGATGGTTATGCGAAACCGCATTGATCTGCGAAGAGATATTCATCGAAAGCAAAGTAAGATTAGCCAAGCCCGAAGATTCCTTACCGAACCTTTCGATGATCTCGGTATCTTCTCTGTTCAGCACCCGGTTTAAATCATCGAAAACAAACCGGTCATGCCCGGCCTCAACCGGCGTGTGGCAGGTGTAGACAAATTTTCTTTTTAACTCTTCCAGTTCATCTTTATCGGCACCCCGGGCTTTAGCAATAAAAGCAAAAACCGCATGGCCTTCATTAAGATGATAAGTGGCGGTGCGGTAGCCTAAATTATCTAAAGCGTTTATCCCGCCAAACCCTAAGATTACCCTTTGTAACAGTTTCAAAAATACATTGTCACTGCGGTAGAGCTGATCTGTCAGGAGCCTGGCCCGCGGGCTATTGGGCTGAATATTAGAATCTAACAGGATCAACGGGACAACCGCGTCATGCCTGTAACTATAAACATAATATTTCCATAACCGCAGATGGACTTCTTCAGGTTTAAGCGAAATCTTAATCCGGTTTTTCAGCGGGATCAACCCCGGGTAAGTATACGGATCCCAACGCATTTTTTCAGGCGCCTGGCCGTATTTAAACCAGAATTTCTGCCGGAAATACCCTGAACTCCAAAGTATCCCGACGGCTGCCACCGGCAGCTGATAATCGGCCATGGTCTTAATCGTATCTCCGGCTAAAACCCCCAGCCCGCCGCTGTAAATTGGCAGGTCGATAATATTATCCTGATGCAGCGCGAAAAAATAATCCGCTACCCGGAAATTTGAAAAAACCGCATTTTCCGGAAGTTTGTTGGCCGGGTTAAGTGCTGATTGGCTCAGGAATTTATTATAAAGGCTGGTGGCCAGCCCATACTCCATCGAAAAATAAGCAATCCCGCGTTCTGCATCAGAGCGCAATCTTTTCTCCGCCCTGACGATCGCCTCCAGCGGCATCCCGAAATAAGCGTTATCCTTTATTTCTTTGGCATAACGGCCATCCGGATCATCCACCTGCACCAATGAGTAAAATTCGTCGATCAGTTTATTATTTCCCATCGCCTATTCTATTTCCACCTGAAATGTAAATAAATCCTTCCCCAGCCCTTATCCGTCTTCTCTAAGCGGCTATAAAGCTGCCGGTTCTCTTTTTTATTTAAAAAGTTAAGGATGCGTTTCTTGACGCTGTCGGCGGCTGTCCCGTAAGCAATCTCCACAATACTGGCCCGGCCGTCCACCGCTTTTTGCAGGATGCCGGCGATCTTTTCTTCCATATCCGCAACCGGCGGAAAAAGGTTAAGCTTTAATTTCATTTTTTCTTGCGCCAGCGCAACGGATTAGGTTTATGTTTACGCTCCGGAAGCGCGGCACTCTTTCCGGCTTTCAGGCGCCGTTTTACATAACTCAGCGAGCGCCTTCCTTCTTTATACCTACCCGTCCGTTTAAAAGGCAGCTTGGGAGGCTTAGGCTCCTTAGATAAAGCTTCCATTACATTAACCGGGCGCCCCAATATTTCTTTACCCTGTAAATTCGCGATTGCCTCAAGCGCCTGCTTTTCATTGGGCATATCCACAAACCCAAAACCCCGGGACTTCCGGCCGTTCTTATCCATCACAATCGCCACAGAATTGACCGCTCCAAAAGAAGAAAAGGCCTTCAATACATCCGATTCCTTGGCATCAAAAGATAAATTGCCTACAAAGATATTCATCGGTTAAAAGTTATTTTAATTCTCTTTCCAATTTTCCGCTGATACTGCAATACCCTTCCACGGAAATTACATCCCCCTCCCGGAAATCCGGGATAAGGTAGCTGACCGTCTGGGTATTAAAATTATCCTGCCTGGAAATAAGCTGCTGGATAACCTCTTTGCCGTTTAAGGACACATCGACCTTTTTGATATAATGCGAGGCGGGATTACTTACCCCATGGTGAACTACCGCGCTCAATATCTTAGTTTGAGGGTCGAAGGTGATCTTAATATCCGAAGGCGGATGCGCAAAGGCCTGGGCGCTCAATATAAAAAAATTAAACCAACAAACCAAAATCAATATTTTTTTCATCCTGCCTCTCCTTTCTTCAGCACCCTTTTATTAGCCAATAAAAATACCGCCAGATTCAGAACCAGTAAACTAAATAACTCTACGTCAAAATTAACCTTTAATTCCGTAAGCATAAAGATCAAAACGGCGATCCCTGCGCCGAAAATCAACTGCCGGGCGGGTTTAACCGGTGATGTTTTAGGTTCGATAACCATCACAAAAATATAGAAATAACTAAAATAATTTAAGATGTTGCCCAAAGGGATTTTTTGCGCAAACGCCTGTATCCCAAATAAAATAAAAGCAGCCAAAAAATAACCGGCCAGGATCCTGATTTTTGCCAGCCTTTGGGCAAAATAAATACCGAAAGGCAGGATGATATACCAGGCATATGTTCCTTTCCATTGGGTGGCAGTGCCAAAAAACAGCATAACCATAAAAATACCGAATGCGGCGGGATTAAAAATATGCTTTTTCTTATAAACAATCAGGTATTTAGAAATTATCGCCAGTGCACAGGCAAGAAAAAATTGCCAGGCGGGCTGGTCAGTAGCAACTACATAGCCGATAATCAAACCGGTAATAATAGAGCTGGAGGTTACCCTCCAGGCCCTGCTCTTAAGGTAAATCCAGACGGATTCAACGGCTAAAGCCGAAAGCCCGCATAAACAGACGGATAATAAAAAAACGCCGCTATTATCCCTAAACGACAGGAATACGGCAAAACAAATTAAATAAATCGCCAATTGCGCTTTAACGGATTTTAATATTTGCATCAGAAGTACCTCGTCGTCAGAACATACTATAACATAACTGTTTTGTTGTCAATGTATTCAGCTGTTTCCGGAGGAATATTTTAATACAGGATTATACCGCGGGAGTTCATCTCCTTAGCCTCCTGAGCAGGGGGCTGCTTACTGTTTTTAGTGATTCCGGCTGGCGCAAGCTGGGTATTTTCGGCAGGAATGTATCCGGCATTTACACCGCTGAAGCTATCTGTAAACTTGTCCTTACCCCCGGAGGCCTCAGGTATCCTGGCTTCCGGCACAGCCGCAGGCGGCAGACTAATAATCGTAATCGCTCTTTTGGTGGTGGGTAATTTTGCCTGCGAAGCCGGGGTTAGCCGCGGCGCGCTCGCCGGAACGGTCCAGCCTTGATCCGGGGCTGTTAGTTGCGGAGCCTCAAGCCCCGGCTGGGGGATAACTTGCTGGCTTTGCCGAATGATGAAAAAACTTAAAACCATTGCCGCCAGCAACAATATAAATAAAAAAACCAGCCAACTATTTCTCATCTTTTAGTTCTCCCAGGACAAAGTGATATAATCGTCGGTAGTCGGGACAAACGGCGGCGGAGAACTTAATAACCGCACATCATAATTGTAATCTTTAGAATAACCGGAGATTTTCGTTGTGCCGCTGAATGTCCCCACCGGCCCTCTTTGTTTCTGGATTATGCCGCCAAAAACCGAAAGAGTGCCTCTTGCCCCATTAGTCCACCACTCCTCCAGCATAAAAGAGGTATTTAAGGCCATTATCGAACCGTCAATTTCCAGGTTATCCGGAGCATCCTCATCGATCATCACGTCGCTTTCGGCAATAATCCCTAAAACATCGGTAGAGGTAGACCCAGGCAGGCGCGGGTCATTAGCATAAAGAATATTATTAGTAATATTAATATCGCCACTGGCTCCTACAGTCAACCGCCCGCTTATGGTTCCTGAAAGATTCAAATTTCCGTAATTAACAAAAAGCGCTCCGTTAGCCGGTAAAGGCATATTGCGGTTATACCAACCCTTATTGGCATTGGTAACATTCATCGTGCCATTTGCGTTCAAGACAACGGTAGAATTACCGGTCAGGCGCAAACCGCCATTAGTAGATGCAGCGCGCAAGTTTAAGGCCTGCGTCGGCATATTAATTGTATCCGAGCCCAAAGTCACGGTATCCCGGAAATCCGGCAGATCATAAGGCGGATTACTTAAATTAGACGAATTGATATTATTCCCGTTATTATAATACCTGATATAATTATCCACGGAACGCACCTCCCCCTCAAATAAAGGGTTGCCTTTAATATTAAAATGCCCGTTAGTGTGAGTAGGGCCATTTAAATGGTCCTGGTCCCAGAACCAGACATTGGTCCCCTGGTAACTTTCCGAGTCGGTAAACCAGATATACCGGGCGTAGTTATCGGTCTGCAGGTAATTAGTTACCGTCTGAGAGGTTGTTCCAATTGTCCCGGTAGACCTAACGCGATACCTTCTGATCGTCGGCGAACCTCCGGGAGAACCTAAATCTGTAATCGCCACGGTGTAGCTGCCCAGGGCAGTTCCGGAAGGCGGAAGATTTTGGCTGATCGGGGCAATCGCGCCTATCGGCGGAGACCCTTGGGTCCTTAACCAAAGCAGCGCCCGGTCAAGGCCGGCCTCAGCAATGCCGATAGCCTGGGTCTGCCTTTTAAAATTATTGGCGGTTTTATTCTGCGCATTGCTTACCTCGGTCACATATCCTCCGAAGGCCAATAATATTGCTACCGCCATATAAGCGGTAATCAAAGCCGCGCCTTTTTTATTAAAAATTTTCCCGGCCAATCCTAAAGCCATCTTAATTCCTCATCTTGATCAGCATCTGCTCGGTATCCTGATAAACAGCACCCTGCCCATCTGCCTTTTGGGCGGTGATATCAATCTGGATTAACGCATCCTCGCCTGTCGGCCGGCTAAACTGCAGGGCCGTAATATTCGGGGCGATTACTAAACTGCTTACCCCGGAAGTGCGGATCAGTTGATTTGCCCCATCCCGGGCATAAGTAATCTCCGGGCCCCATTCAATATTGCCGATACTATCCACCACCACTCCATCAGCAGGAATATCATCATCCTGCGGCTTCTTAAAAGTAATGGCGGCAGCCGATACCCCTTCGGTAATGTTGATTTTTGAGGGAGCGCTCTGGCGCAGCTCATGCGCCATATTAAACAAAGCAAATAACAGATTCTGCCGCAGCTGCGTAGGGATATCGCTGACAAACAAAGCGTTTTTGGCGGCCACGATCGCTGAGCCCAAGCCCATGGCAATGATCGAAAATATTAAAATTGCTACCAAAACCTCAAATAAACTCAAACCCTTCATTCCTAACGGTTAACCACCTGCGTGATTAACTCCACGGTTGAATCAATCCTTAAATTACTATTAGTATCCTCTCCGGCATCTAAATCACCGTTAAGGTTTAAATCTTCGCCGACAATTTTATCCCCTTGCCTCCAGCAGACGCTTACCGTCACCAGCAAAAATTCCGGGTCGGTATCATCCACATAGACGATTCCGCTGTTAGCCGGCATATTATTTACTGAAAATTTAAGGCCGTTATAATTAGTGACGATATCGGGAAAGGGGGTATTGCGGATCTCTTCGATTAACCCCTGGGCAGCGCTGGTGGCCATAGAGGCATTCTTAGAGGTCCGGATCAGATCCATCGAAGCGATATACATTAACAGTATACCGCAGACCGCAAATGCCGCAATCGCCGTGGCTAAAAGCACCTCCGGCAGGGCAAACCCTTTAATAGAATTCTTGCGCATCGTAACCTGCCTTCTAAGCACAATCCTTACAATTAAAGTATACCTTAAAAATAAGTAATTTACTTACCTTAAGCTTTAAATTTCCCGCCAGGAAGTAATCGATTTATGGGCCACTGCCAGTAAAGCACTATTAATATTGGCAGAATTATACTGCACGATAGAGCTTCCGGTTAAATCTGCTCCGATAGCCGCGCTGCTTTCCACAAATACGGTACCGTAAATAGAGGAGTTTCCCAGTGTCTGCAGCTGGCCGACAATATAAAGTATGCCGTCAAAGCCATCCGTAGCTATCCCATCGACTTTAAAATTACCGTTGATCACGACAATTCCGCTGCCGTTCAAATGCTGGATATTTAATGTCGTGCCGGCAGCAACATCCACCCAGACTACTCCGCTGGCTTGGATAGTATTGCCAAAATCACCGCTCAGATAAGTTCCCAGATCCTGTGAGATAGCCTTCATCTCGGCTTTGTTGATCCCGAAAAGATTATCAAAGGTCTGGGTCGAGCTTATTTTAGTAAGATTAACCGGATTTTCAGGATTGCTGACACATTTAGCCTTATAGTCCAGGTCATCACTGGTTGTCTCTACCGCGTATTGGAACTGTGAAGCCGCCGGAGGGGTTAATTTCATTGTCGTATTGATTACCCGCCTGATAACCCTGCCGCTTGAGGAGGTGACTGTGCCGGTTGAAGTAACATTATAATAAGCCGTCGCGCCGATCTGGTCAATAACGGCATTATAGGCATAGCGGGCATCGCCGCCAAAGGCAGAATCACTGGCTCCGGATATCCCGACCCCGCTCTTTACATCAGCAATCCCGGCTTCAGCTAACCAAAGCGCCCGTGTTGAATCTGCATACCGGGTAGCCAGCTGATTTTCGTTGATGCTCTGAAAATAGAAACCTGCCAGTAAGATCGATAAGATTGTCACTACCAAAAGAGAAAAAACTAAGATTGCGCCGCGTTTATTCATTGCCCGCCCCTTTTAATTCCTGATCTTAACCTCTTGCCTTAGGGTATAACTTACCCCAGTGGAAGGATTGGCCTGCTTCTGGCCGCTGATTACAATCACTAAATTCCCGGTTTGATAGACCGGACTGTTATCCCCTGCGACAATCGGGTCGATAACCACAATTTCTCCTGTCGGCAGGCGGGTATAAAAAATCCCGGCACTATACGGTGAGGCATTCGGAACAATATTACTAAAGACCCAACTCTGATCCGTCGCCAAATCCGTGCGGGTAATTGTCTTGGCCGCCGGGTCAAAGGTATATTCGATAAAATTACCGAGTAAAACCGAGCCACTGGCCGCAGAATCATAATCAATTACTTTCTGAAATTTGATATGCGTTCCCGACGGGTCATTTCCGCTTGCGCCGCCTTCTCCGATACTATAGTTGACCGTTTGGCGCACATCATTAACGATCCAGTCCATCGCCCGCCTGACTTCTGATTGTATTTCGATCTTAGCGGTACTTACCAAACGCAGGGCCTGAGCCACGCTTAAGATATAAAAGATACCTCCGGTCAGCAGGCTGATAATCAGGGTTACCAGCAGCACCTCGACGACACTGACACCTTTTCTACTGTGCAAAATAAGACGCAAGCGAAAAACTCCTTGTTTGGCCTTTATCAAGCCAACTCACCTTTACGGTTATCATACGCAGATTAGCATCTATCGCCGTAGGCGCAGGGTCAAAAGCCACTGTTTCCTGAGGCAGGTTATTGAATACCGGCAGGGTAAAACAGGCGTTAGGCAGATTTTTAACGCAGGAGGAATAATCCAGGCTTTTGATTTGTTCTAATACATACTGGGCATCATTAACCGCAATAGTCAGATCACTGCTGGAATTATTTAAAAACATCGCCCCAAAAAAACCCGAAAGGATAGCTAAAAGGCTGATCAGGAGGATAAAAATCCCGAACATAACTTCAATCAGAGTAAAGCCTTTATTCTTAGCCACTGCTCTCCTTTGGCGGATATCTGCAATTTACTGATTAACTTTCAGAACCTTCCGGCTTAAGCCTTCAGTAACCTCAACCGAATCCGGGTTGATCTTTTCAATCACCATACCGGCAAAACTTTCGCCCTGGGAAACCAGCTGCCCGCTGACCACCACATAACTTTTACCCTGCGGGTCATAAAATATTCCTTCGATTTTTTTATCTTTTAAGGCTGTTTTATTCACCGGCACTTGGTATGAACGCACATCCAATAGCCGCGTAGGAGGCTTCTGTCCGGAAGCGGCAGAGGCCTTAACCGAGGTCGATTTTTTAGGTTTTTTACCTGACAAAAGATCCTTTGCCTCCCAGACAAAATCTAAGATCTTACCTTGGTACTGAAACCCCAGAGAAAATATAACGACAATCATCCCCCAAAAGGCAAAACCCTTAACCCCGGGGCTGACCATTCTCTGCCTACGGGCGGTGCCTGATTTTCTCTCTTTTCTGGCAAAAGCCGGGTTGATCGTGTCGGTCCGGGGGTCATAACCGCAGTTTCTGCAAAACCCATCCTGGTCACCGATTACTCTTTCACAAAGCCGGCAAATCCCCATTATCTATCTCTCCAGATCTTTTAAGTTAAATCTTCTACCGGCAGCAAAAAGGCCTTAACCCCCTCCGCCCCCAGGCTCTTACGCAGCTGCCTGATCAAAACCAGTATCTGCTTACCGGCCGCCTCTTCGCAGGCAACATATAAAATATTATTCCTCCCCGGCCAGATATCCGTGCCTAAATGTGTGCCGCTTGAGGTGCCGCGACCAAAGACCCCGATCACTTTAGTATAATTTTTTACACAACAGTTAGTTAAAATGTCCATTACCTCATTATCGACCGCTTCATTATATACCACCATGACCATTTTCATCTTTTTTTCTCCTGCGCTTGGGCCGACTTTCTGTGGAATACCGCATAAAGAGTCGGCACAAATAATAAAGTAACTAAGGTCGAAACCGTTAGTCCTCCGATCATCGTGATCCCCAGCGGCTGCCACACTTCCGAACCCTCTCCGCGGGAAAGCGCCAAAGGCAGAAGGCCGGCGATCGTCGTAATCGTGGTCATCAGGATCGGGCGCAGGCGGCTTGAGCCGGAAGTCGTTACCGCTTCATACATCGAAAATCCCCGGGCCCGAAGCATAATAATATAGCTGATCAAAACAATGGCATTATTCACCACAATACCCATCAGCATAATAATCCCTAAGAAAGTATTAATACTTAAAGTAGTCCCGGTCAGGACAAAACCCCAGATTACTCCGATAAAAGTAAACGGTATGGCAAACATAATGATAAACGGGTCTAAGAGCGATTCAAACTGCGCCGCCATGACCATATATACCAACCCGATACCTAAAATAAGCAACAGTGTCATGTCCGCCGATATTTATCGAGATACCTGCCGGCAATGCTAATTTATCGACCTGACGGACTAAATCCTCAACGATCTTGCCGGTTGAACGCTTATAGGCATTACACATTACCCTGACCATTCTTTCCCGGTTCTTGCGCTCGATCCTGTCCGGGCCGCTGGTTTCATAGATTTTAGCGATATTGCTCAATTTGATCTGCGGCCGGGTGACCCCCTGCCGGCTGGCTAAAGCCTCTAAACCGACAAAAGGAGTATTCTCCTGAGGCAGGGGAGCCGTAATTGCCAAATCTTCGATATCCTCTAACTTGGTGCGTGAAGACTCTTCTAAGCGCACATAGACATCGTAAGTTTCCCCCTTCTCCCGGTATTTTGTCGCAGTGGACCCTTGAATATAAGATTTTAGCGTCGAGGCGATCGTATACATGTCCAGGCCAAGGCTGGCGGCCTTCTCCCTGTCCACATCGATCCTTAATTCCGGGCTATTGTCTTCACGCGAAATACTCACATCTACTGCCCCCGGAATCTTTTCCATGATCGCTTTTATTTCCTTAGCCAGGGCATTGGTGTCCTCAAAAGAATTACCGATAATCTCCAACTGCACTGCCTTGCCGCCGCCGCCGGTAATCAGGTTGCTTAAAGGATTACCCGTAGAAATATCTGTCCTTAACACTCCGGGAATAAGCTTGATCTTATTACGCACCGCCTGCCCCACTTCCTTGACCCCGCGCTTTCTTTTATCTTTAGGGACAAGTTTACCCCCGGCAGAGATAATGTGCGTTCCGCTTGAGCCGCCTACCAGCCTGCCTACCCCGCTGACCTGGCCGCAACGGACATAATAATACTTTGCTTCCGGGACATCTTTAGCTAAAATCTCCTCGATTCTTTTGGCTACTTTATCGGCCTCTTCAACACGTGTACCGATCGGTAAATGGACTGTTGCCCGGATATCTCCGGAATCCTCTTCAGGCAGAAACTCCGAACCCACAAAAGGGGTAAGAAAGATACTCAAAACAAAAACAGCCGCAAAACCGATTAAAACTAATTTTTTATGATTTAAGGAAAAGCCCAAAGCCCGGCTATAAAACTTTTCCAGGCGGGTAAACCATTTCTCCGAAAGCGCATAGAATTTAAGGGTAAACTTTGATTTTTTATCTTTGTGGTTAAAGCGCAGCCATTTGGCGCAAAGCATCGGGGTGAAGGTCGAGGCGGTAAATAACGAGGCGGTTAAAGTCACAATAATAATCATCGCCAATCCGCCGAAGATCACCCCGACAACGCCGGGAATAAATAACATCGGCAGGAATACGACAACTGTAGTCAGGGTGGAAGCGGCTACGGAAAGGAACATCTCGGATGCCCCGAAGATCGCCGCTTCCTCCGGCCGGTTGCCCCTCTCCAGCCTTCTAAAGACATTATCTACGATAACAATCGCGTTATCCACGACCATCCCGGTAGCAATCGCCAAAGAGGATAAACTGATCGTGTTAATCGTACCTTTGCTTAAAAATATATAAATAAAAGCGATTAAGAGAGAAAACGGGATAGTCAAAGCAACAATCAGGCTGGGGGCAAGAGAACGGAAGAAAAACCAGGCCACCATAATTACCAGGATAATCCCCAGCCAAACGGAACTTTTTAAAGAATTCAAAGAGCTGATAATATCCTGGGAGGTATCAAATATCGTATTTACTTTAACATCCGGAGGCAGGGTTTTAGCCAGCTCCTCCATCCTTTTCTTGACCTGGCTGGCCACCTCCACAGAATTTGTCCCGCTCTGCTTCTGGACCATGATCATGATCCCGCGGTTTTTATTGATCCGCACCAGGCTGGTAACTTCTTTAAAACTATCCTCGAAGCGGGCGACATCTTTTAAATATACCGGGCTTCCGTTGCGCCTGCCTAAAATCAAAAGATTAATCTCCTCCGGCCGGGCAAACTCACCGGGAAGCCGGATCAGGTAATCTGTCAGCCCGGTCTTTAAGCTGCCGACTGGCTGGGTGATATTCTCCTGGGCCAGTTTATTCTGGATATCCAAAACAGAAAATCCATAGCTCTCCAGCCGCTGCCGGTCGATCCAGATATTGATCTGCCGCTCCAGCCCGCCACCCTGGATCTGCACCGTGCCGACTCCGGGCAGCTGGCGCAAAGCATCCCCGATCCGCTTATCTACCAGATCATAAAGATCCGGATAGCTCTGTTGCGCAGTGATCCCAAAATAAATTATCGGAATATTGGAAGTATTGAATTTAAAAATGAAAGGGTTATCCATTTCATCCGGGATATCCGGCAGGAACCGCTTGGCCAGGTCGATCCGGTCACGCACATCATTAGAAGCTTCATCAAGGTTGGTGCCCCAGACAAACTTTAAGGTAATCATCGAGCTGCCTTCGGAAGAATTAGAAGTAATCTTCTCTAAACCCGGCGTAGTCCCCAGCTGGTTCTCTAATTCTTCGGTGACTTTTACCTCTACATCTTCGCTGCCTGCCCCGGGATATGATGAAATTACCGATATCGAAGGCGGCTCGATCTCCGGCATCATATCGATACCCAGGCGGCTCATCGAATAAAGGGCGATAACAATAATCGCCATAAAAATCATCAAGTTAGTTACCGGCCTCTTTACGCCGAATTCCGGCAGGCTCATTCTTTTTCTTTCTCCGGCAAAACCGGTGTCCCGTCAGTTAATAGCTGCTGCCCCATGATCACCACCAGATCCCCCTCAGACAGGCCCTGGCTGACTTCAAAATACGGCCCCTGGCGGATGCCTAATTTTATCTTTTGCAATACGGCTTTACCCTCCCGGGCAACAAATACGTAATTATCCGGATCATGCCCCATGATCGCTTCTTTTAAAATTACCGGGACATCATTTTTGGCTTCGATTACCAACCGGACCTTAGCAAACATCCCTGATTTTAATTTATGCTCCTGGTTCTGGATCGTTATTTCAACCGGGAAAGTCCGGGTAGACAAATCTACCACCGGGCTGACTTTAGTAATTACGCCGGCAAACTTTTGATCCGGCCAGCTATCTACGCTGATCTGTGACTGCTGCTCTAAAGCGATCTTGGGCAGGTATTTTTCAGGGATATCTAATGCGATCTTTACCTGGTCTGCACTGACGACAAGGGCTACCGGTGTACTTGGGGAAACATTTTCTCCGATGTCCACATAGACCCTGCCTAAAACACCGGTTAAGGTGCTTTCTACCGGAGCTTTCTCAAACTTAAGCCCGACCTCATCCCGGTCAATATAGCAGATAACTTCTCCTTTATTGATCAAGGCCCCGTCCTCTTTTACCTTCTCGATGATTTTTCCGCTGACCTTAGGGTAGATTACCGCTTCATCCTTGGCTTTAATATCCCCGGAATAATCTAAAATATCATGAATCGCCTGCAGCTTGATCTGGGTTACCTTGACCGGAATCACCGGTTGCGTTTTATCATTACTCTTCTGCGCCGAACAGCCGGTTAACAGAAAAAGACATATTGCCAGCGTAAATATTTTTTTATATCTCATTGAAGCCTCCGGTTGCCAGATCAAAGTTAAATTTAGCAATAATATAATCATACACCGCCTGAGCTTGATTGAAAACTGAAATTTCGTATTTTAACTGCGCATCATTTTTGTCTAATAAACTTACCTGGCCTGCGGAATATTTCTCCTGAGCCGCGGATAGATTATTTTTATAAAATAAATTGTCGGCTGAGCTGGCATCGATCTGGTCCACGGAATTTTTCAGGTCCAGATAAGCATTTTTGACATCCAACGCAATATCCTGGGCTAATTTTGCCTTACCAATCTGGGTCTTTTTCAGGTCAACAATCGCCTGCTCTACCTTGGCCTTAGTCTGCCATCCGTCGAAGATCGGCCAGGAAAAGGTTACCCCAAAAACATTATAATCACTCCAGTTGCGGGTATTGACAGTGGTAGTCACCGCATGCGACCGGCCGTAATAATCCCAGGAGGCATAAATATTCGGGCGGCCATCGGCCTTGGCGACTTGGATGGCGCTTTTATCGGCTTTAAGCTGTGCCTCAAACTGCTTAATCGCCGGGCGGCTCTGCATCGCCTTTAAAAACCCCTGGTCAAAAGCAACTTCCTGCGGGTTGAATTTAAATTCAGTTACCGGATCCACCGTTACATCTTTAGCTAAAGATAAAAGGTTGCTTAATAATGCCTGTGCTGCCTCCTCCTGCCTGCGGGAAGATTCATATGCCTGCTGGACATTAGCTAAAGATGCCTTAGCCTGCAGAACCTCCGCTTCAGAAGCCTGGCCGTTCTTATAACGGGCACTGATATAATCCAGGTGCTGGCGGGAATTTTCAAGGATACCTTTATTCAAAGCGGCAAAAGACCGGGAAAGGGATAAAGTATAATAAGCCTGAGCAAAACCAAAGATCGACTCAAGCTTGGTTTTATCCAAAAGCGACTCCTCCACCTCCAACCTATAATTATTATATCTGATATTATTAATCACCTTGCCGCCTTTATATAGGTATTGTTTTAAAGTAATCTGAGAAGTGGTCTGGGCTAAATCTTTAGTATAAAGGCCGGCGGTGTAAAACCAGCTACCCGTATAATTAAGCGTAGGAAAAGCCCCGCCCTGAGCCTCAGCAATCTTAAATTTAGCTTTTTCTACATCTTCAGCCTTAAGCAGGATATCCCGGTTATCCCTTAATCCGATGGCTACGGCTTCGTTAAAAGTCAGGGGGATCTCTTCTGCATATAACAGGCTTGCGCAGTTTAAATCAGAGATGCAAGATATTCCAATCACTAAACTTATAAATAAAAGTAATTTATTTATCCGTTTCATTATTAATTCTGTTCCCGATTTAGGATGTCTCTTACCTGCGAAAGGATGCGCAGGTATTCTCCGCGGTCATGTTCAGATATCTGGCTAAAGATCTTAGTCACAACCTGAGTACGCTGTTGATTTATCTTTTTTAAAAGCTCCGCTCCTCTTGTGCTTATCCGGATTTTGATGATCCTGCGGTCCTCCTGGTTATATTCTCTTTGCACATACCCCAAAGAAACCAGGCGCCGGACAATCCCGGTAGAAGCAGCAGTAGTTACCTTCATAAATTTAGCCAGATCCGTCATTCTAACCGGCCCCTGGCGGTTGATTAACTCTAAGATCATCATCTGCGACAGGGTAATCTTACATTTATAAATATCATTATGCTGCCGGTGCAGGAACCCCTTCATAATTTCAGGCATGATCTGGTCCATCTTCCGGGCAAAATCAGCAATTGAGATATTCACCATCTATTAAGCTCCTTAACAGTTAATGTAGTTAAATATTAACTACATTAACAATATGCCATATAAAATTACTTCTGTCAAGGTTATTTTAGGGCTTAAATAAACCGGGAGAGCTTATTTAGTTTCTGGGTGCGGGCAAACAGGACATTCTGCATTAAATTCCCTATACCCTTAAGATAGCCATCGGGGTTAGGGCTGTTCTGGCGCAAGAACGCTGCGGCCTCTGTAAACTTCTGTTTTAGGGCCGTTTTTGGATCCTGGCTTTGATTGATGCAGGTGATCTTGCCACGGGCCAGGTCTTCATCCAGGTCATAAAAATCATCCAGATAAGCAAAGAATTCAGCGGTAAGATCCATTGCCTGGATAAGCTGGGGCGGCAGATCATTAACCATAATGTACATATCCAGGAGGAACCCGTTTTTGATTTTATAAGGAATACCCCCCTGCTTATCCTGGGCATCATTAACCTGCTTAAGCAGCGCATAATAATTAGGGAATTTTTCCGGGGAGGCAACCTGACGGACCTTTTGCCTGAGATGCTGCAATAGTCGGTAATCGGCTTTATCTTCAAGCTCCGGATGAAAGTTAAGATCGAATAAAGTATTTTTATCGATGTGCTCATTATCCATTAAGTCATCATAGACCCGTTTGATAAAAGCCAGGAGTATGCATCTTTTCCGGGCGCTGAGATCAGGATGGATATTATAAGCGGAAAATAAACTGACGTGCTCATAGAGCAGGATCGCCCCCATCTTGAAAAACCGGTAGTAGATCTGCTCGGCCTTTACCCGGGACCCAGCAATATACCAGCCGGGGATAAAATCGATAAATCCGGCATCACTGGACTTAATACAAATCAGCCATCGCTCTTGGCTTGCCTCAAGCGTATCATTAATCGAAGCCTTTAAACCTCCGTAATGCGGAAGGCGGCGCGCATCCTTAAGCATCCGATAAAGGCGCCGGAATAACCTTTTGCCATCAGCAGATAACCAAAGATAGAGCCAGAAGATTTTGATTAGTTTCACAATCATATCAATCCTTAAAATACTTTAGTATCTTGGCCGCGTGCTTAGCGCTGAATATTCCTTTTAACCGGCCTTGCATTATCAGGGCCTTGGCTAATCTGCCAAAGCACATCGGATCCTGGCCCAGCGGCTTATGCCCGGAATCTTGATAAGTATAAGCATTACCCCGGCAGCCGTAACATAGCTGTAATTTAGCGCTATAATCACAAAATTTACAAAAACCTTCTAAATTATCATAAGCCAGGCGGATTTTTTTAAGTAAAAGGTTATTTTTTAGCTTGTCTCTGATATCTTTATCGCGGATATTCCCCAGCCGTTTATCCACCCCGCAGCAAACACTTAAATTACCGTTTCTTTCTAAGAACAGGCTTTGAGCACGGGTCAATTTATCACATGGAGAAGGAAACACGCTGCCGTAAGGCGGCTGCCATAGATCCGACTGCCGGGACTGCGCTTTACTTAATCCATAACGCAGCGATAAGTTTAACAGAGAAAGCTTATAAATATCCTCTACATAATCCTCAGGGATAAATTTTAATTGTTGATAATTTTTAAGGCAGCTGCCTTTGATCACCGGAACCTCAACAAAAGGCAGAAAACCGTTCTGCAGGCAGTTTTTCCAAAAACCTGCAAGGTCTTTACGGTTGATCCCCGTATATAAAAATTCGGCAACCACCCTGATCTTTTTATAACGTTTGCTTAATTTCTTAACTAAATCCCAGCTCTTACGGATCTTTGCATAGGCATCTTTGTTTCTGATCAGTTTTTTTACCGATGCCTGCCTGCCCCAGTCTTTCATAAATAATACGCCCTGGTGATCAAATAAAGTTACCAAAACCGACTCTTCTAAAAAGATACCGGAGGTGGCTAAACACACCCTTACCTTTAAATCCCGGCTTAACCAGATGATCAGGTCTTTCAGGAACCGGTTAGGCTCTTTTGCCTCCCGGTCCCAAAGGGTGGGTTCCCGGCCGTAGATAGTCACAAACTCCATCCCTAAATTTTTGAGCCGGGTCAGATAAAACTGGAAAAGTTTAAATTCCGCAGCGAGGTCTTCGGAAGTTTTAAATATTTTTTCATCCGGATAACTCAACGGAGTCGGGCAGGTTATGCAGTTAGCCTGGCATCTTCCGGTGATATTAAATTCAACATACCTAACCGGCTTGTTTGTGCCGGCGCCAAGCGCCTGGCTGACAGTTTTAGATATTCCCCAGGGATTTGCCCGGTCCGGATAAATGGGTCCAGTCATTAGAGGCCTTTTTCGGTTTTCATCTTTAAAAATAAACGGTAGTTATCCGACATCTTTTTAGCCGAGGCGGAAGCAATGGAATTCTGGGGATTAAGTGAAATTGTCGGCTTCCATCCCCGGCTAAGCAGGTGATCCCGAAACCCTTCCTGATCGGAATAAAGCGGGCACTCCCCGGCATAACGGTAACTGCACCAGTCCAGAGTAGAATCTTTGAGCAGCTTTTCCAGGTTGCCTTCGGCGACATTATGCTTGGCATAATGAAAAAACGGGCAGCATTTTATGTTTCCGTTTACATCAAAGAAGGCCATCCCCAGGCATTTTTTCTGGGCAGTCTCCTGCATATAAATCTCATAATTTTTAATGATCTCATTTTTCCGGCACTCCATCAGATAGTAGTTCTTAGCCGAAGGAATCAATGATAGATCCGTATGTATTCCTACCGGGATAAATTCCAGGTACCTGCCCATGATTGCCCCTTTATCTTTCAGGGTTTGAATAAATCTCTTGCTTAAAACCTGCCGGGCATTTTTATTGGTTACCATCGATAAGAACCCCCAGGGGACACTAAAAGCATTCAGCGCTTTAATCGCCCGCTGCAAGGCAAGCCAGCTCCCTTTGCCTTTAAAATAATCATGCTGCCCGGATGAATTACCATCAATACTTAATAACGGAATGAGATTGCCGATTTTTGAAAGCCGGCGGGCATAACTTAAATCGATCGGCGAGCCGTTAGTAAACATAAAAAACATAATATCCGGATTGCTCCTGGCAATCGCCAGGACCCGCGCGTCCAAGGCCGGTTCTCCGCCGGTAATAAAAATATGTTTATAGCGGGCACGCACCAATTTAATTATCTCTTTGATTGTCTTATCCGCCATCTTTATCGCCGGCCGTGAGTGGGAATAACAATGCCGGCATCTCCGGTTACAACGCTTAGTGATCTCCATGATCACCGAGCCATGCCGTCCGTCTTTATTAATTTTATGGGCATTGATCCTGGAATAGGCGCGGGAAAAACTCTGCCGGGTGAGGGGATTAACGATCAATTCCGAAATCAATTTGTTTTTTCGGGCAAGTTTTGCGTTCATAGGCTAAAAATACTGCTTTCGATATCCACCCCGGATTTACCGGCCTGGATTATCTTTAAGGTGACCGCTTCCATCAATCTGATCAATTCATCCGGATACAAAGCATTACGTTTAATCGACCCGCAGCAGACCTCTAACTGCCTGCGCATCTCTACTTCAGGATCCTTGGCCATGATCATATAAGTAATCCGGCCTATCTTTTTATCATGCTCCAGATCCGCCAGTTCATCCAGCATATAGAGCCAGCGGGCAATCGGCTTTACTGTTTCCTTAAGTTTTTCAGGCACCTCCGGAATCATAATATAGATAAAAAGCATTGCCACAAATGGGGCGACCTGGTCTAAGATTATTGCCGCTTTTGCCGGGCTGTATTCAAAGAGCCTGCAGATATCAAATCCCTGCATATGCTGGTAATACGCGCCGAAACGTTCTGGCGGAGCCAATTTTTTATCCATCTGTTTAAGCTGCCTTAAAAAAACCAGCTCTTTAGGGATATCCATCCGGCCATCAAAGGCTTTGATCAGCTGATCAAAAGTATACCCCTTTAGGTCAAAAAGATCATTCCATTCCCGGTGGGTAAAAGCCACCAGGATACAGCGCTCTTTTGCTTTTTCATCATAATTAAGGCCGAAAGCCTCCAGCAGCTTACCCCAAATCAACAGGCTGAACCATCCGTAAGATACAAACCTGGAATATACGGCCGCTTTATCGCGCCCAAGCTCTGCGCATAAGGACGCCGATACCTGAGAGCTAAACACTTTGTCAGCAACCTTGAAATTCTTAACAAAATAAATGATCTTTCCGGAATCTAACCGGGCAGGGTCTTTTGATATTTTAGCAAATTGCCGGTATTTGGATAGTGAACTCTTAAAAAATCCCTTTCCCTCTTTACTTAATGACCAATAAATTATCGCAACCTGAAATATCACTTTCGGGGTTATCATTTGCTCCTCGGTTCTAATAAAAAACTCTCCGGATATCTGTTTATCGCGGAGAGTTTAAAAAACAAGCCGGCGGTATATGCTAATAATAGAGGTCCCCGATTACTTCACCCAAAGAACCGGGCCGGCGTAAAAGCGAGAAGACGATAACCGCATAAATTATGCAGGCCAGGCCGATGATCACGCGTTTTTGCAGGCACCATTCATGAAAGATATAAATATTAGACTCAATCTTAGGAAGTAACCTGCGGCGTAAGCCATACTCCCTGCTTAATATTTTCTCCAGGTGGCTATAATCACGGCGCACCAATAAAATCAAACCGGTTAAAAGAGCAAACGGAGTCGTCCAAAGGATAATTTCACGCAGCACATCAAAAAATACCCATTCTTCCATTTTTCCCTCCTTCTTTTAAGCACAACTCCTGCAAAAATAATAAAAATTTCATTTTAATCAAAGGGCCGTTAATAAGTTAATTATAACTAATAATTAGTATTAATTCAACCCATTACTTCTTTGGATCCGCCATTGACGCGGCGTTCTTTACCTGGCCGGATAAATCCCGGATAGAGCCCTGCACCCCGGGCCCGAACATTCTGGCAGCAATAATAATCACCCCTACGACCACCACAAAAACAATCAGGTATTCCATCATCCCCTGAGCCCTCTGGATACTTTTTCTGATATCTTCGATGGCCGCCAGCCACTCCTGTTTAATGCTTTCCTCCCATTGCAGGTATTCCTCTTGCCGCTTTTCATCAATATGGACATAACCAATCCCGCCGGAACCAGACCCTTCCGCCTGCTCCGGAGAGGCCAAAAGATGCTCGATTTTAGCAAACACCGATCTAGCATCCAGATTAATCTCCTGCCTTAAAATGGCTTCAATTTTCTTTAAAATATCGACTTTAGTCGCCTTGGCTTCTTTTCCGGGCATATCTGCCTCCTTATTTTTATCCAAAAGATCATAAGTATTTTCCGAAACAACCGGCAAAATTTTCTTTCATCATCTGATAAAGCTTTTCTTTATCCGCATCGCGGATCTTCAAAAATTTGAAACCATAAATCTGTTTATTATCTATTTCTTTGTGCCAGGTAACAGAAACTTCGATATCAAAGAAATACTTTTCATTAAAATAAAGCTCGATACGCCCATTATATTCAGTAATCTTTGTATCCAAAATCAGGCAGAACCCGCGCATATTCAGGTCCCTGACCTGGCAAGGCAGATAATCACCATCTTCATACCGCCTTATTTTGGCCGGTGCGGAAATCTTCCAGCGGGGCAGGAGCCTTTTTTCGTTAAAAGCAGGTTTAGCTAAAGGCTCTTTTTTCTTTTGGAAAAAGCTGAATAATCCCATCGTATATTTTTTAGTTATAGTTCAACTTATGCTTAAAAAGTTTATTCTTTTGCATCATTCATAATCATAATCGATATCGCTTTGTTGACATTACCATTCTTATTCGTGGTATATTCAACAAGCACTTTATCTTTAGGGTTAATTTTTTTTAGGCTTAATACTTCCCAGGCAGGGCCATAAACACCGATACCGGGAGTTAAGATAAAACTCATTTCCTTCCCCTGCTGATTAACCACCACTATTTCATGCTTAATACCATGAACCGGGTCAGGAGAAACGATTAAATCCACATATCCTTTAAAAGCCTGTGATTGCAGAATGGTGGCAGGTATTGTCTCTCTCCCCGCAAAGCTGGGGGTAAAAGACAACCAAAATAAACAAAATCCTGCCAAAACAATCCTTTTCATTATCAGATTTACCATCCCCGTTCTTATCTTTTCAAGATTTAAAAATTAATACTATTGAACCGGATAATCATCAACTGCGATTCTTTTAGTTTCGCCCAGGCTTCTTTATTGCGTATTGCCATTATAAAATCATCATATTCATCTAGCCTTTTATCTAATTCTTTTTTGGCCTCACGGGCACGGTTATCCCGGTCAACCGAGAATTGCCATCTTTTTATTCCATCTTCCTTTAAATTAATAATGGGATTTGTTCCTTGGGCAAGAATGTAATCGGAGGATAATATTACTATGGCAATAGCAAAAAGCAGTTTCGGGAAGTTAATCATCATATTTCCCCCTTAGCGGAATTATGGTTATTATACCGCTAAAAATGCCTTTTTTCTAAAAATTAATTCTTTTTGGATGTACCGGGGGTAAAGCTTCTCTAATCCGCTGCTAACCTGCAAACCAACTACGCGTCCGCAAACAAAACCTGACTAACATTAACATCACCGGCACTTCAATCAATACCCCGACCACGGTCGCCAGCGCCGCTCCTGAAGAAATACCAAACAGCATGGTTGCAGTAGCAATCGCCACCTCAAAATGATTACTTGCCCCCACCATCGCTGAAGGAGCCGCATCTTCATATTTTAACTTTAATTTCTTAGCCAGCCAATATGTGACTATAAATATTAAACAGGTCTGAATAAAAAGGGGTATGGCTATCCAGAGGATAGTTAACGGCTGCCCAAGGATGATCTCTCCTTTAAAGGAGAACAAAAGCACAAGCGTAAACAAAAGCGCAATAATCGAAACCGGGCTCAATACATGAAGAAACTTCTGGTTAAACCATTCGATGCCCTTAATCGATACAATCCATTTTCGCGAAAAGTACCCTGCAACAAGAGGTAATGCCACATAGATAACAATAGATAACAATAACGCCTGCCAGGGAACCGGCATCCTCCCGACCCCCAAAAGAAACCCGCCTAAAACTCCGTAAAGCAAAAGCATAGCCAAAGAATTAATCGCCACCATCACCAGGGTATGGCCGTCATTGCCTTTAGCCAGAAATCCCCAGACTAAAACCATTGCCGTGCAGGGGGCAATTCCCAATAAAATACAGCCGGCAAAATAACTGCGCCACAGCGGCACCTGAAGCACCTTTAAACCCTCATGCATTACCACCGTTCCTGAACCATGGACTGAACCTGGCAACCAATCAGCTCCCGGAGGAAGCTTAACAAAATCCACCGCCTCTACACCAATCAGCCCTTTGAACAAAATTCCCAGAAAAATATAAGCTATGGCATACATCGTAAAAGGCTTTACCGCCCAATTCACGAAAAGTGTAAGCCATACCGGTTTTGGGGATTTACCTGCCTTAATCACTTCGGCAAAATCAATCTTCACCATAATGGGATACATCATGAAAAACAGGCAGATCGCAATCGGTATGGAAACTACCGGAGCCCCGTTTACATAAATCGCCATACCATCAAGCAGCCTGGCCGCCTGCGGAGCCACTTTCCCGGTCAAAACCCCTAAACCGATACAGATAAAAACCCACAAAGTAAGATATTTCTCAAATATTCCTAAATGCCTTTTTTCATGGACAGCCATCTCCATGTTTTTATCCTTCCTTGGCAATCTTTAAACACCTAAAACAAAATAAGCTGTCTTACCGCAAACCTTAAAATAATCTTAAAATATATATCCCTATATAGTACAGGCCCACAAGGATAAATACGGCTCCGGTAATTTTACGAGTGTAGTATTCAAGCCGCGTAATTTTATGAAACCAACGGCTCAAAGATGTCGTACCTAAAGCAATAGTAACAGCAAACGCAAGAACGGGTAATCCAGTGCCGATTCCATAAATAAATGGCAGGACAATGCCGCTTTTACTGTTAATCGCTAAAGGGATAAGGCTCCCAAAGAATAAAGCCGCTGAAATCGGGCAAAACGCCAGGGCAAAAACAAAACCCAGCAAAAAAGCTCCGGGCGCTCCGGACTCCGATAGCTTGTTACTATGTTTCTGCGAAAGCGACAGTCCCGGTAAACGTATTGTAATTATTTCAAGCAGTATAAGCCCTGTAACAATCAAAATCGGCCCCAGGGCACGGCCCATATACTTCTGCAGAAATTGAGCGGCCTGAGGAACACTTAGCAAAGAATTAATAATAATCCATCCCAGGACCGCATATAAAAACATCCGCCCTAATGTATACGCCAACCCCGAAATAAAGACAAGCACCGGATGTGTTATTTTCTTAGAAAGAAACGAAATAGCGGCTACATTACTGGCCAAAGGACACGGGCTTATTGAAGTTAGTATGCCTAACCATAACGCTGATACAAAACCTATAAATACCTCTGTCATTGAGCTTCCTTCAATAAATCGGCAACCCCGTTTTTTACATAATCAATAAATCGTTGTTTATTACCGACACACTCCCAGATTTTATCCATATTCTCCCATTTAATTTCTTTGCCTTCTTTTACTACAGATAAAATAAGCGATTTTGTATAAAGCTGATAATCCTTCCCGTAATGTTGGTTACCCTTCTCTTCCACATTAATAACCTTAAACTCCAGTTTTCCGGACTTCAGCTCATCCTTAAAGTTAGTTTCTATCGCTTCCTTCGAATACTGTTCCAGCTTATGACAAGTACGACAACGCATGTCCCCATGAAAATAATAGGCAATAACCTGTGCACCGTTGGCATTCTCTGCCGCGTGAGCTATTGGCGAAAAAATCATACCAACGCTGCTTAATACAACAGCCCCCAGAAAAAAAAGTAATAGTTTCTTCAAAAATTCCCCCTATCTTGAAATAATTTTCTTAATTTCATCTTTACTTAATACTTTGCCTGCAGATACAACAGTACCGTCAACCGCCAAAGCCGGGGTGAGCATCACTCCATAATCAGTGATTTTACCGATATCTGTTATTTTGAAAATTTCAGCCGGCAGATTGAGCTCTTTTACGGCAGCCTCGGCATTAGCCGTCAGTTGTTTACACTTCGGGCAACCAACTCCCAAAATCTCAATTTTCATAATGCGCCTCCGATTATTGTTTTACAGCAGAAACCTTTATACTGACCACAGCGTCTTGAGCACCTTGAAGATTATCAAACATAGCATCCACCGGATAACTCGATTCGCTGACCACCGAAACATCCTGAAATCCAGCCGCCGTAATAAGTTTTAGATATTCGTCTTTCTTGATAGCACCGGCAAGACAACCCACATATGCCTCGATCGAGTCTTTGATCTCTTTCGGCAGGTCTTTAGCAAGCACTATATCCGAAACCATCAGCCTGCCGCCTGATTTTAATACTCTATATGCCTCTTCAAACACCGCCTTTTTATCAGGCGAGAGATTAATAACACAATTGGAAATAATAACATCAATTGAACTATCTTCAACAGGAAGTTGCTCTATTTCGCCGGAACGAAATTCAACGTTGCTATATCCGCCTTTTTCGGCATTTGCCCTTGCCTTCTTTAACATCTCAGGCGTCATGTCAACGCCTATAACCCGGCCTGTCTTGCCCACTCTCAGTGCCGCCAGAAACGCGTCAAACCCCGCACCGCTTCCTAAATCCAACACCACATCGCCTTCTTTTAAGTAAGCGAGTGCTACCGGATTACCACAGCCAAACCCTAAATTTGCACCTTCAGGAACGGCGTTCATTTCCGCATCGCTATAGCCTACTTTTCTGCTTATATCTTCGGCTTGCACCACACCGCCACAACAAGAACCTGTTGAACAACATGAAGTTTTCTGTGTCACTGCCTTAGCATAACCTTCCCTGACAATCTTTTTAATTTCATCAGCTTTACTCTTCACAACACACTCCTTTATTTAGCTATAAACCCAAAAATCATCCCGCATATTGTTGCCATAACAACGACCAAACTCGCATAGACAACAGTCTTTTTCGTGCCTATAACCCCCCGGATAACTATCA
>CAZEBD010000006.1:19913-31543 GCA_964510625.1 uncultured Planctomycetales bacterium | reverse complement strand
CCTTGCGCTCATCCAACGATAATAAATGCCGGTAGAACTCCAGGGCATCCACCTGCGGCACAAATGGGTCCTTGGATACAGCCGTAACAAAATCCGCCAGCGCCCGCGCACCTTTTTCCTGATAATAGAGATTATTTAAAAAGGCATAGATCTCTCCGATCGGCCTTACCGTACCCCCTAAAATAGCAGCCTGATTTTCCTGTTTTTCAGCCTGAGCATTTTCAGAAACGATAAATGAACGGTCATCAGTGTTGCCTCCGAAACTTAATAATAATCCCTTAAAGAATGTTAATGTCTCTTCACAAGATAAACTAACTGCCGCCCGCAAGCCTTTAACCCCCAGCACCCACCAATCATTGCAGAAAGAATTATCATACCTATCCCCGATATATACAATCTCCTCAGCAGCCAGATTCTCTCTTTCCATCAGATCGCGGATGGCCACGCCTTTATGGCTTAAGCTAACCGTAACGTGGCCCTTTTCATCATTGATAAAAATGTAGAAATCTAAATTTGCTTTACGCAACTGCCGGCGCATAAACCCGGCTATTTTATCCAGGCTGATCGTTTGATCATCGTTAATAAAAACCGTACTATCATTGATGCTGAGCTTTGAGGACAAACCGAACTTTTTAACGGCTTTTCGGAAAAGAGCAACCACTTTTTCTCTATCTTCAGGAGTAAATTTATTTTCATACACTAATTTTAAATCCCCGCCCTTATTGGCGTACAGTTTCCCGCCGTTAGCCAGATAAATATACTTATAGTCCAGGTACATCCCGGGAAGCATCTTTTTAACGGAACCTAAAGAAGCTGTACCGCTGATCAAGGCCCGGGGAATACGGCCAGATAATTTGCCGGATACTTTTTCCATTTCCGGCGTAGCCGGTGCAACCCTGCCGTCAGGAATAACCGTGCCATCCATATCTTCGGCGATGAATTTCGGCGTTTCCTTAATGCAGGAGACGAACATGCTTTGAAGCGATGCAGGATGAGTTTGCTTATGCACTAAATCCTTAATCGAGAGAAACACCCTGGAGATATTGCGCCTCCGGTTAACTCCGATTGACACTAATGCGATAATTCCTAAAAGTCCGCCGATAATCGGGATTAAAATTTTCGGCTGCTTTAAAACATCAAACACCGCCATACCGTAGCGGGCATACAGGATGTGCCGGGGAATATTGCCCAAAAGAGAGAAAATAAAATACGTTCTGAAGAGGCGGCGTTTGGGAAACTTTACCGCCAAACCGCCTAAGATGATTGCCGAAATATCCGCGAAGGGTAAACCGAAGAGATAAATAATAAAAATAAACAGGCCTGCCCGCCTGACGATCAAACTCTTTAATTTTGCCAATACCCAATTATTTACCTGCCGGGTGGTTCCTTTAGATCTCCTGGAAATCCGGGAACTTATCCTGTATGTCCGGCCAGTCCACCTTTCATATTTTCCGGTGCCCAATCTATGCATCAAATGTGATAATCTTTTTTTGCGGATCTCCTGAACTACTGCCTCTCCGCTATAGCCTACGGCAAAACTGGTAATCTGGCCGAGAGTCGCAGCGATACCCGCCAAGACACCCACGCACCAGGGATTTAGAACTGTACCTAAATAAAAAATCACTCCTAATGTCAGGGGAGTCAGCGCAGAATAAGCGATCGCCAAACTGCTGACCAATACCACAAGAAAAACCCCCCAATACCCCATGGATTCTACCAGCACTTTGAATTCTTCTATAATACCCGGGGATATAATTTGCATTAAAATGAGCGTGGCGGCTAAAACAATTACCGAGACGATGATACCCAGGTTAAAATAGGGATTTCGGGTAATCTTTTTATTCAGTTCTTGTGCTTTTTCCAAGCTATTGCGCAAGCGATTAACCTTAGCCGCAATAGTATATTTACTTTGGATAGCTTCTAACTTACTGGCGATAATCTGGTAATCCGCTACTTTTCTCTGCTCCTGGATTGCTTCCGGGTGGGATTTGCCAAGGACTACTTCGGCATATTCATGGACGATAATAGCAGTGTAAACTACTGAGAGTTCAGTAGCTGTAAACTTCTCTGCGAATAATCGGCCGCATTCTTTTGAAATATAGATTTCTAATGCACCGTCTTTTACTCTGGCGTAAATAAAAACCGGCGGCGCGCGGGCAATATTACCTTCCAGAGAGAAAATCTTAACCGGTAAATCTAAGTTTGGCAGGAATCCAGAGGGATATTCGGTGACTTGATCCTTTTTTATCATTTGGCCATTAATAGCTTGTTTAATACGCTTTGACTGATCTTGGTCCGATTTACCGAAGAATCCTTTGGTTTTTTGTTTTTGCTCAACCAATCTCCTTCTGGCCTCAATTAAATTCTGCTGCGCTTTTTCTCCCGCCGGATAAGAATCTAAGCTGCGTTCGAATTCCTCAATAGCCTGCTCTAATTTCTCCTGTTCTAACAGCTCCTCGCCCAGATAGTTATAAGCGGCGGCTAAATCTTTATCGAAATTCGGAAGCTTAACATTAATACCCATCGCTGCTTCCTGTTTCTCAAAAATTATACTCCGGTATTTTCTGCACATGACTAAAGAATTCAAATTCGGCCCGTCCAACTGACGGTCAAAACATACCAAGGCTTCCTCTAACTTACCCGCTGCCAAATACTCAAATCCTGAAAATAGTTCCTCAATCACGGAGCGGGAATCGGCAAATACGTCAAAATACCTTACCCGCGGATCTAGCGTTAATCTTTTATTAATTAGTTCATACGCCCGGCGGTAATCACCCATCAAACAATATAAACTGGCTAAGCTGGTATAAATATAGTCCATTTGCGGATTAGCTTCCAGGATCTCTAAGAAAATACCGGCGGCGCGCGGGTAATCCCCCAATCCACTGTATGCCAAGGCCGAAAGGTATTTGAACCGAATACTCTCTGAAGCTATTCCTGCTATCCGCTTCAAATTTTCCAAAGCCAAGGCAAAGTTTTCTTGTTCAATCTCATGCGCAGATTCTTGAATTATGGCTTTTATCTTGGCATTGGCATTGTGCCGCATGACATTTATGCCCTCGGTTAATTCATGGCTAAACTGCGCGCGCGAATATCCGCTAGCACGATCATAAAAATGCCGGATAACACCGATCATCCCTAATTCTCCCAAGTCCATTGAAGCGATAACTAACCGGCCGGCTTTATAAATTTCACGGCTGCTTAAAAACATTTTTCCGTCTGCGCCTTTGGCGCCGAGCAGATTGCACATTGCTTCATAAAATTCAAATGCGATATTATCATTCTGGGCCTGTTCATAAATCTCAACGGCGGCATTTATTGTCTGCTCAGTTAATATCCGTGCTTCTAATCTTTCCACCAATTGCTCGATAAAAATAGCGAAAGATTTTGCTTCTGAATCATCCGGCCTGTAATTTACCGACTCGGTAACCGCTCGCACCAAGCTATAATCGTCACCGCTTAGTTCAATCTTCCACTTGAGCTCAATCAGCATTTGCTTTAACCGTTTTAATGAAATCTTATTGATCTCCAGCGGAATAGCCTGGCTAATCTTGGCCGAAAGATACTTCAGGTCATTTTGCCAGGCAGCTGCCGCGCCTAAACTTATCGGCGCCTCTATTCTATGGGAAGAAGATACCCCGCTTAATACCAATCTGCCGCTCGACTCTTCCGTAACCAAACCGTTACTGAAAATGAATTTGGTAAGCTGCGGAAAGATGCCTTCACTTAATAATGTCTGCTCCAGCATTTCTTTGATCGTAGCTGTGCCTGCCCTAAGGAAAATCGAGATTCCCTCCGTATCTGCCATGGCTGCGCCTTCGTCTACAAGGCCCTTAGCGATATGGCTTATTAACTCATGATAGAGAATCCTGAGCTGCAATTTTTTCAAAGTAAGCCCTTCTTTGGCTAAATCTTCCTGGGATATGTTAAAGAAATAAGTATGGAGGTATACAATACGGTGCTCGATGTCACTGGCGGCGATATTCCCCTGGGTGAGGGTTAAATCGGTTGTAATGATTAATTTCCAGCGCGTTAATTTTGGCGGGGCGCGGCCAAATAATTGCTTAAGTTGGTTTAACCTTTCCCTTAAAACATCATACTGCCCTGCCTGAAATTGCCTTATATACCGTAAATCAAAACCGGTCACCACCATATCGGTTAAAATCCTGTTTTTACCGTGCTTTTGCCCCGTTAATCTTAGGGTTGTTTCAGGCACTGCCAAAGGATAGTTGCTGTGGGAAGCAGGGCCTATTTTACCGTTAAATACAATTCTGCCTTCAGGTTCTTGCCCAACCAAACCGTTTGCGATCAACAGCTGTTTTAATTTTTCCAGAGTTTTTACCTGAATCATCACTAATTCCTGTTCGCTAACCTCGATCTCGAATTCGCTTCTCAAATAACTTCTGGTAGCTTCGATACTCCAGCCGCCTAAAACCATATTTTGGATAATTAATTTTTCTACATCGTCTTTTAGCAGCCCTAAGATTTGCGGCAGCACCCTACCGGAAAAATCATCTTTTTCCTCCTGAATTAAAATCTCTTCTTCGGGCGTAGGTCCTTTCGAAGCGACCATATCCAGATACTTAGCGCCATCGCTGCTTTCTTCTTTATCTAACGGAGCGTCCAAAGAATATACATTCATTATATGCATCTCTTCCAGATACTTTAGCGCGGTCTGTGGTTTAACCTTCATCTTTTGGGCTAATCTTTCTAAATCCTTCTGGCTATACCTTTGGCAATCGATACCCAACTGCGCCGCTATCTTTTTTACCTTATTTATCTGAGAAACCTGGTAGGAAGAACAAGACGGAAATTTTTCTGTCCCGACATATTTACCATAGCAATTCTTAATTCTATAGTAGAGGTGAGTTTTAAAGCTCAGCCCGTTCTTATAGGAGAATTTATAGGAATCCACAGCTTCATATAAAGCCAATGATCCTTCCTGCCGTAAGTCTTCATAGTGATTTCCTTTAAGGTACCGGCTGTATTTATTGGAAAGCATATTGATAAACCAAGAATAGTTCTTCAGAAGTATCTGTTGAGCCTGCTGAATCAGCCCGGCGGCGCCTGCGGTTTCCGGATGCAGGCGGCAGTAACGGATAACTAGCAGAAGATGCTCCTCTTCCTGGGGGGTCAAGTTAATGATCGATGTCTTTTTAGCTTTAACCAATTTCTTTTCTAACCTCAGCAAATCTTTTCTTGCTTCTTCAAAAAGCCTCCTGGTCGGGCCTAAGTTAGCTAAAATGCACCTTGAAGGCCTTCCGAATCCGCAAAAGATAGAATTTAACTTACTCAGCAATATCCTGCTATCTCCCGAAGTTAACAGATGTTCAGGAAACTCTGCTACCAATTCATCAATTACCTGGCTACTGAACCCTTTAACTAAAATATTAGTGATTAATTCGCTTCGATAGCCTTTTTCTGCCAATATTTCTGCCTCCCGAAGAAAGGATGCCACGATCGTATCAATATCCTCTAAGAGCCCGGCACAGGTATTGGCGTAGACTAATTTAGTATAGATGCTCTTATCGATTAACCCGTAATCCAGCATATTCTTTAAACGCTCAGCCCTTAACTTGATAGAATATGGAAATAAGAAAAGCACAAGCAGTCTTTTAACGAATGCTTCATATTCATCTTTATTCCAAAATAAAGATAGCTTACTGCTTTCAAACCAAACAGCGAACCTTTCCTTATAAGCATTATTGACTGCGTCCTTAATGCTCCGATTGATTTTCCGCACTCTACGTTTATATTCCAGAATGTCGGTTGAGCAAAAGAACTGTTTTGCTTGCGTTACCCGGTTACATTCATTATTAATCGCATCTCTTAGCTGCATCGCCTGCTTAGCAGCAGGGCTGTCGTATCCTGAAAGTACCAGCGTCTGGATATCCGGAAAATAACTGCCGAGGCTGGAAACTAAAGCTCGGTATTTAGGATAACGGCAGGCTTCGCGTAAAACTCTTAATTTCTTTATCTTATGGCGAATTTCCGATGTTGCGTTTAAGCCGGTTGCATCTACACTTAAGGCGTTTATGTCTTTTTTTATTTCCTCCTGAAAAGCAAAAAACTTCGCAACCTTAGCTCGGAAAGAGGCATATAAATGTTCATAATGGCCGGTTAGCGCATTTATTGCGTCTTCGATATCTTGCCCGTCCTTCATCCCAAATTCAAAATATAAATGATAGGCCAAATTAACAGGAACTCCGGTAGTTTCTGCAAAAGTTTGCAAAATACGGATTTTGGCTTCAAAATCAGTATAGCCGCGCGCAAGGCTCAGAACAATGTAGCGGGGAATGCCTGTCTGCAGGCTTAATGCATCAACTTTAGCTATAATTTCATTCAGATTATTCACTAAATTCCGACGGTGTAAAATATTCACTATATAGCTTTCAGAGAGGCCGGTTTGCTCGGCTAATTTACGCGCCCGCTGAAGGTATCCGTTAAAATGCTGATCAGGATTTTTATAATTTCTAAGGATGGTCCAAACAATATACCGCGGCAATCCGTGCTCCTGCATAAACCCTTGAAACATTTTTAAAGTATAGCCTCGGGAAACCAGATATTCCGCCTGCCTTACGCTAAAACCTTCCGCTGCTTCATTGCCGGCCAATAAAACATCCAGCTCTTCTTTTACCCTCATCGCAAAAACCGCAGGTTCGAAATTCTGCATAAAAACCTCAGGAGAATATTTACCTTCGGAATTTAATACACCATGCTGGCGCGCAGTTAATATATTATTCAGAATAAGGTTATGAATAACAGCCTCACGATCGGTTTTCCCTACCTGTCCGCCCAGAAGCACATTCACCAGGCTATCGGTTACTTTAATCGAAACCCCTGCCTCCGATAAAGCTGCCCTTAAAAGTTCAACCACGCCCTCCTTGTTTTCTCTTTTCCGGCTTATTAATTCTAACCGATGCTTATGCCTGGTTACTCTTATTACATCTATCATTTGGGCACGAGTAACCCCATAATGCGCCTCTAAAGAAATAAATTCCTGAGCCGCGTAACCTTTAGAAAGAATTAAGGATACTTGATCAGCATTAAATTCTAGCCGTCTCAAGCATAGCTGATTAGCCTTAATTTTTTTAGCAAACTCTAACATTTCGTCTCGATCCCATACGCCATTTCTAAGCGCTTTAATCTGGCGCCTGTTAAGATAACCACAGACAATAAGATTATTCAGAATCTCTGAACGGATATTGCTTCGCACAACCTTTCCGGGGTATTTTAGGAATAACACGCTCAAAATATTATCTGTAATCTCCGCAGGAATACCTTCATCCAGTAATATGTATTTAATAATCCGGGGTACTAATGCTTTCTGTTTTTCTAAAAGACCCGGCCCCCGGTCGGCATTAAGGCCTAATTTTTCTAAAATCTGCCTTCTAATGTTACCTCCGAGCTGAATCTCTAGCGTCCGGCCATCTTTATCGTAAATCGGCTTGCCATCTTTATCTTTCAGAAACCTTAGTTTTGTAATTTGCCCGCCTTTAACCTCAAACTCCACTTCCGCCGAAGGCCAACGGCAGAACTCCCCCCAAGTACGCCCGCCGACAGAAAAATTACCGTGTTTGCCTAAACGGAAGTTCTTTATCGTTGCATCCCCGAAAGAAGCAAGCTTATGGGCGGTAATTTTAAAGAAACTATCGACCAGCTGGCTGTTGGGGTTATAAACCAAAGCAAATTTAATCACTGCTTTACTTTCTACCAAATGTACTTCAGTAATAATTCCTTGCTGAACAACAACATTTACTTCTTCCAAAGAATGCTGCGGCAACACCACCCAGCAGCGATTACCTAAATCGAGCTTTCCATTTTGATTTAGCCTGATTCCTTTTAAAATAACGTTTTTAAGGCTGGCGAATCTCTCAGTAGATAATGAGCCATGTTTATATGCTATCTCTACCGGCTTATCATTAGCCAGATTACCGGCTGCCGCTCCGACTAAATCCGGACGCTTAGCTTTCATCTGCCCCCAGACTGGAATATTTAAATCAAACTCCAGATCATTGCCCAGGTCGTCAAATACCGGTAGGCCGTCTTTATCGCGGATAAACCTGGCTAAAACCGGTTTGCCCCTTTCGATGGTAACTGCCACCTCGGATTCGGCATAGCGGCTTACAGTAAAGTAATTTCTACCGCCTAAGCACAAAGCTCCGGCGCTATTTAAGGTGCTCCGAATAACCCCGTATTCCATTTGAGAAATCTTGGCTTTCATAATCCTATGGCGGAATACGCCTTCAACCTTACCGCGTTTATTTTTGATCTTGGCAAGCTCAACCACCGTGCCATCTTTAACTACCTTAAAACGCACTACTTTGCCTTCTTCAACCTCGATCTCAATTTTTTCCCGGGCATACGCTTTGGCTTTCAGCCAAATTTTACCTCCGATGCACAGGGAGCCGGTATTATCCAAATAAAATTCTTTGATCACTACCTGGTCTAAAAGGTCAAGCTGGATTTTCGTAAGCATCCTAAACGAATTTAATAACTTCCCCGTTCGGTCATAAATCAATTTTAATCTTTCAATATGCCCGTCGGGCAGGGTTACTTCAACCACTACCCCCTGGAAGACTTTAAATTCCACCTTTGCACCCGCAAACTCTACAAACCGCAGCCAGATTTTTCCCCCTACCTGTAAAACACCATTCTTATCCAACCGGCAGTTCTTTACCGTAACATCATCCAGTTTTCTGAATCTTTGGGATGAAATATCAGTAAAAGAATCAATGAGTTTTCCGGTCCGGTTATCAATCACTAAAAAGAAATCAAACCGTGAATCATCGCGCAGGAACCTGGCTGCCGCAACGATCCCGCCGTAAACGACCAGCTCAACCTCCTCCGCAGGGTGCCCGGTAAACCTGGCCCATTTTCTCCCGCAGAAATAAATAGTGCCCCGATTATCGGTCTTTACGCCCTTAACCAAAACATAATCAATATCAGCGAAGATTCCCGCTATTTGTTTTCTGGGTAAAAGCCTTATATCGATAACCAATTTGTTTAAACCTTCCTGGGCTTCTTTAAAACTTTCCTCAAAAATAGACTGATTAGCCGGGTTATAATAATGCCGGTAAGCCAGCCTAGAATAGACCCAATGAAACTCCAACAGTTCATCTAAATTTCCCCAATTATATTTTTGGGCGGCGGATTTCAATTCTTTTAAGATCACCAAGTTTAGGACGGCCTTAGCTTCGTCAATAACCAGGTAATTCCCTTCAACTCCCCGGATCAATTCATCAAGATAAAGTATAAAATCCTGCCTTTCTTTCCGGCGGCTATCCATCGACTCAAATGAGATAAGCTCCGGAGCGCGAGTCTGCAGTAGCATAATATAACCCTGCCAGCGGTTAGCGATATCTCCCCAAAAATCGGCTGAGGAATAAATAAATAAGCCGTCTGCGGAAGAACGTTTAGTAAAAATAGCCAGCGTATCATAATAATTGCGGTCCAATTCTACTTGGAATCGGTTCACTACGGATAAAAACTCAGTCAGTTCTGCATAATGCGTTCTAAAATAAGCAAAGTCTTCTTGGCAGGCTTGCAGGTGGGAACCGGTTTTTAATTCATTAAATTCATGACGTAAGATAGCGTTGATCAGGACTGAAAAAGCAGCTGATTCTTTAGAACCTAATGGCGGAGCGCGGCTGGCCAAGCCCTCGAAGATTGCAATCTTCCCAGGGGAAGTTTCGACATCCGCAATATTACCGGATTTTGTCGCTTTAACTAACATGATCTCGGATAAACCGGCGCCGGAAGTTAAAATTTTTAAACTTGCTGCTGTATACCTATTAAAATCAACTGCCTGCGCTTCAGTCGGAGCATTTGCTTCTCCATCTAACCGCCCAGGGTATGTAAATAACGACTGCTGCTGATTCACCGAACCGGGTAATAATTCCAACAACCTAAGAACGGATATCTTTTCTGCTTGTAGGTAATAACTCGGCGGGCCCCGCACCTGGTTATCATTCAACCAGCTCACTAAAGTAGATTTCATATCCGGATTCCAAGTTACCGGCCAGATGGATAATTCCCTAATCGGCTCCGTGCTGACATCGATACCTCCGAATAATAACCGGGGAAATATTTTATCCAGGTAATCATTGATATACCGATACATGATAGTGTAATAGGCGGCTGGCCCTTTATTGCGGCCGATCTGCCTTTGCAGGGAAAGCCAGGTCTTTTGGCTCAAGGTGGCCTCTAATCCCAACTTAGCGAATACCTCCCGGAATAGTCCCTCTAATTCTACTTTGACCTCTCTTCTGCCGGTAGCAATGTTATACCGGTTAATTGTATCGATCAATTTTGTAAGCGGCAGCCGGACTAATCTATCCCACTCCTGCCTTCTTTCTTTATCCATTCTTTCATACTGATATTGGAAGAGCCCGGGATTTTCCTTTTGCCACTTATCATAAGTTAACCCAAATATTTTACCGCCTTTGCTCAAGGTTAGCTCCGAATTATCCTCCAGCCCAAGATATAGATGCGCAAACTTGATTGTGCCTTCTTCATCGCGGAACTTTATCTTCAGGAATACGTTATCCCCATCTAACTTATAGCGGATATTATCCGAATAAGGCATAAAAAGACGCAAAGCTAAGGGCACTCTCTTGCCTTTAGGATAATTGCGTAATTGCTGTAATTGTTCATTTCCAATAACCGCCGCACTGGAATTAGAGAATGTCGTATTCATGGCGCGTAAACTTAAAGCCAGAATAGTATAATTATAACTATACTCTTCTAGCAGTTGGCCCACCCTTTTATGCAAATCCGGGACTTTTTGCTGGGTAAGCATTGAGCATATATCTTTAACAAATACAAAAGGGTCATTAAGGCTGTGGTCTTTCAATATCCTTTGATAGCGCGAAAACAAACCGAAGTTCATACTGCTAACTTCCTCTAAATATTCCAATAACTTCTTGGCCAATATCGGGTGTTCATTTCTTAATTTCATCATTCCGTCAATATTTACGGTAATCAAAGTAAATAACTCTCTTAAGGCGCAATTGGCTCCGGGAAAGATAGCTTCGAATTTGATATCGGTAAGTTCGTGTTTCACTGTAAGGTAAAGGAAATCCTCATTTGAAAAACAACGCCAATCAAGAAAGATCTGGTATTTTTTATCTCTGGTGGATTGAAAAATGGCGGACTTATAAGCGGGAAAAACGACGGTAACCGGAAGATCAAAATCCTCCTCCCGGAAATACCCCTCATCTAAAAGTTTTCTTTTCAAGCGGTTAAGCTGGAAATTTATTTGCGCAACATAGTCCGGGGCTAATTTAAGCCCAGCCTGGTTCTGGGCTAAAAGGGCATCGTCAGACTCCGCGAGTTTACCGAAAACTCCCTTTGCCAGAACCCAGGGCTTAGGCATCCAATCTCTAAACACTAACCCATCGCTACCGGAAACAGTTCCGCGCGGCTTTTTCTCTGAGTAGCCGGCCACAATCTCACCGGCAATTAACTTCATCCTGTCCTCTATATCAGCATCAAACTTTAGCCTCCGGTGTATCCTTTTATCGGAGAGTACAGACAATAAACTCTTTCTTAAAATAAAAGGAACAGTTTTTAAAATTATCTGTTCCTTGGCTGTGAGTATTTCGCCCCTTGCGGTTTTCCCGGAGATT
>CAZEBD010000006.1:0-19903 GCA_964510625.1 uncultured Planctomycetales bacterium | reverse complement strand
CAAATATTTTCTGCCTGAGAATAACAATGCCACAGCATCAGCAGTGCTGACATCAGCCTCCAATAAGTCAAATTCCCTCATCGCACTTTGATACTCCCGAACGACGATCTGCCCTTCTCCTGCAAGATTAAACTGCTGCAATGTGGCATCAATGAATAATTGAGGCTTACCTCCCCAGTAAACGGCTAACCAATAATGGCTCTTCTGCATTTTACCTTTTATCCGTCGCATACCGCCGACAAATTCAATTCTGGAAGGTTCAAGCCCTCCTATCGGTAAACCGAAAATTTCCGAAATTATCCGGGCTAAAATTTCACTGCTAATATCACAGATTTCCGGATATTGAGCATGTTCCTGGTTAAAGTATTCTTCCAGCAGCCGGTGATAATCCCCTTCTATCGCCTTAAGAAAATCTTGTAGAGCGGATAAACGAGAATTTGTCTTTCTAAGTAACTGTAGCTTGCGGTGAGCGTATCCGAAATAAATTTTATTCTCTTTAGCATAATCACTTATCTCCTGCGCCGGCACTACTTCTAAATTTTCCCGGTGACTTCGCCACTGATGCTCGTTATCATTAATGATTATCCCGCCCTGGTTGAGGTTCTCCAGGATAATCCCCTTAACTCCAAGAGATAGATTATTGCCCATAAAGGCCTTAAGAATACAAAAATCAATTCCTTGTTTTAACTGATCGATTAATTCTGCGTAATAACTCTTCTCATCACAAGCGTTAACAATCCCAAAATAAATTATTTTTCTTTCCCTGTCCTGACCAGCCAGGGTGAAAGTTATTTCAAACACTGCCTCTGTCTGGCTGATTTTACGCTCCGACTTAACCACTGCCCCCAAGGATTCCAGCTCCCACATAAGCGGATACCTGGCGCAACAAAGATCAAAATCCAGGATTTCAATACCTGTCCAGCCTTGGTTCCATTTTTCATAGGCATAAGCGTATCTCTGGGACTCTTCTCCTGCCCGGCTGAATTCTTCCCGCGGCAGATAATTTAACATATCGGCAAAAATAAACACATCTGCATCAGTAGCGAATAAAGCTGTGGAAATATCTCCGGCAGACCCGGGATAGAATACCGTTTTCTTATCTGAAAGGGGATTAACCGCTTTCCTAATTAACTCTAAATATTCTCTGCGGGCCGGTGAAATTACCTGGCCGGCAAGCGGGCCAGAAGTCGATAACCCCTCAGCATCTGCCAAGAGCGGATGCCTTGCTAGCGTCTCCTTTATTTTTTCAATTTGCTTCGGAGAAACATTACTTATTGCTACGATCACATCGAACTTCTCCCCCCGCAGCGCTTTTCTTTTTTGCTGAAACAACCCTTCCAGGTCATCCAAAGACTGATTAAAATAAATAGGGGTCAGCGCTGTTCCATGCTTCTCTTCTTCCTCTTTGACCATCTCCAGGGTCGGGAATGAACAAAGGAAATCTTGTATTTCGGATAAGGTAAACTTTACCGCTAATCCCCCTTTTTCAGTTAAGGTTACCCTGGGAATAATCTTCGGACGGGTTGCCAGGTAAGTGTGGATCGCCTCAGTGACATAACCGCCATCGGCCTCCCCGAAATATACGATATTCCTGATTTGGGCGAATTCCGGATGATTGGTGATAACATCCAGATGCGACAGGTTCACAGAATCAATACCAATGACCTGCTGATAAAGTTTACTTAAGGTAAGATGAAATTTAAATTCAAAAATGGTATTGCTGCTGACCGCGTCGAACTCTTTTACAGCCGCGCCATTATCATAGACTAATTCATTCATGCCTTCTAACCTGCCTAAACTGATTTGCTCAAGGGTAGTGCCTCTCTTGATTATTATTTCATAAAGCCCGGAGATCTCTCCGGATAAACCCATTACCTGGCTATAATTATTTCCGACTACTGCCTCGGTCATTTTTTCTACTGCCTTGGAGACAAATTTATGGACAATTTGCTGGGATTCTCCGCTATAAGCAAGTAAACTAAGTATCTTTTGTTCTAATTTTTCCGGAGAAAAATCTTTATTCTGAATAATACTGCTCTTTGATAAAGCCCCGACTAACGCCGCGCATCTCCTGCGGCTGGCGGCTTCAATGAGCATATCTAAAATCGGAACCACCCCTTCGAGTACATCTAAAGTTGAGACTACTCTCTCCAGGCCGCCAACAGCATCAACAACATCCGGATACCTGAGTTTTACCTCCCCGACATTAACAAAAGTAGCTGGAATCAAACGTTCAAATATGGCATAGTCGGTTCCAGCAGGATAAAGCTGGTCGCTAAATACAATTATTTTTTCCGGGGAAATCTCCAATTTGTTTAAGATGGCCAGCAATGCTTCTGCTTTGGAATAAGCGCTGATATATACTCCATTAAAATCAGTGGTGACCTCCAGACCTGCCAGGCCGGATTTCGGTATCTCTATTCTTAAAGCATTTGCCCATCTAATGCCGGTTATCGGCTTCTGACTCAGGACATATTCTCTAAAATGCACTCTCGTATAATATCTTCCGTCTTGAATTACATAGTTATCGTCTTCATCGTGCTTGAGTAAAGCAGCAACTCTTGTCGTTGCCTGAACTACCTGATACTTCGCTAATTCGCTTAACTGCGGTGCGGTAAAACTTAAACTTCGCGGATAAACTTGCGCCCCCATAGAACCCGCCAGAATTAAATTCTCCGTGCGGATGCCCAATGAACTCAATTTTTCTTTAAGTCCCTCCAGAGGCAAACTGCTGATTATCAATACTTTTAGCCCCTGCTGCAGACAGGCAGATATCCTTTCTTGCAACTTCAAAGATGTTTCTTTGTTGGTGCGGGCCAAAATATTATCTATCCCGAAGACCACTAGCCGAAAATCAGTGTTATTGATAGTTTCTTCAAGCAAATCAGACTTAGCCGGTTTAATTTTTACCGGTGAAGCTAATGTCTTATGCGTTAGATTGATTCCGAAATTATGACTACGGCCCTGACGCTTAAATCCCAGAGCACCGTAAAAATCTTCGGCATTAGAACAACCGCGAGCGGCAAACCTAAAGCTGCCCTTAGCTTTAGCTACTCCCATCGCTAACAGTAATAAAGCCGTACCTATCCCCATGTCGTCGTAGCCCTTTTCTGCGCGAATAGCAGCGCCGACACCCTGGCCGACCTTGAACCAATATTTTATCCACGCCGACTTAAATCCGATTTTAAAATCAACTTGCCCGGCCCTTTCTTCTGACAATGTCGAAGCATTGATTGTATGCGCCGTGATGCTAAAACCATTTAAGCCAACCCGGGATAACCTAAATGTAAACTCACGCCCGCCTTCTGCGATTATATTGATTTTTCCCGTTTTTAAAAGTCTTGCTGCTAAATTTTCGGCATAATTCGAGTTACTACAGCTAAGATGAGATATCCTTTTCCTTTTAAGGGTTAAAAAAGCTGCACCGATTATCAAAACAACTATTAGCGGTATATAAATTATACGTACATTCCCAGTTTGCCTGCCCTCAGAAATTAATTCTTGGAGGTTATACAAATATACCTCTTTTGTCTTAGCTATCCCCTGAAGAGTTGATTCCCTAATTGCATTATTGGCTGATAAGAATGCCTCCACCTCTTCAAAGGTTATGGGTAAAGATTCTTTGCTGAGATTGTATTCAAAACTTATTCCGTTATCGTAAAATACGATATATTTCATAAACAGATACTTGGCCGCTAATTCAAATCTGCCTGCCTGCATCTGCAGCCTAAGTAATTTTCTTATGGCAGGGCCATCAACAAGGTATTGCTCTCCAAATACGGCCATATCTTCGAATTTATTATCACTATCAGAAAAGTAAACAGAATACTCCCCTTCCCTGATCTTGTCGCCTTCCCATGAAATCAGATGAAAAATATCACTCACGTCGCCGAAATGCCCACGGGCTACTTTATTTTCGCTATCAAAATCCCAATTATGCATCAATTCATGGATAACAACTCCCAAGCTCACAGCTCCCCGGGCCACTTCGATTTCTCTATCGGCACTAGTATATTTTCCTATTATGCGCTTTTTATTTGCATCGACAGCCCCAATATTAAGATAAGTGCTATCTTTAAATGAAATTTTCTTTACTCCTTCGGATAAAGAAGGAGGCAGAACGGTTTTTTCCATTACTTTCAAAACTCTCAACGCTCCGGCGTCCGCTTCGCCGACTCCTTCAAAAACAACAGTTGTTCCATCTTTCCCGGTGGACTGCTCAAATAAATAATCCGAGAATCTTTCTTCATTTTGCTTTGTTATAAGCATGTTTACGCTGTTTGATCTAAAAGACGATTCCTTAATAATTGGTAAGCCGGATTGCTCTACAATTTCGATAAGCTCTTTAGCAGAAGTAATATCCAAAAAATAACCGGTACCGATCATTGCATAACCTAATTCCTGCGCTAACGCTTCAGGTGGGTATTGATTTCGTGTAATAAATAGACCATTGCCAACCTTACTGAAATTTAATTTATCTTCGGCTAATATCTGGCTATCCCCGAAAATATACCAGCGGCTTTGGTCTACAGAAAGAATTCCCCGCATATCGGGATTCTGCCTAAACATAACTAAATAACCGGCCGTAGGATCTATCCTGTATCCCAGCGATTCTTGCTGCTTAGGATAGATAATATACGTTTCATTAAATCCTATCCTCCTTAATGCCATAACTTGGTTGTAAGCAATATCTAAGGGGCTGGCCTGGCCATTGAAAAGCAGATAGCTTAAAGGTCTTGGCCCCTTAATCATAAACAGGGCAGCTAAATTAGTTTCTCTTGCTATTTCGAGCTGATTAAAGAATGTTTCTATTTCTTCTGCCGTAGACAAAGAATTAAACTCCAGCAACTTCTCTAAGATCATCTTAGTATTTATATCGATCTGGGCGTTGACACTAATCTTATCGGAGAAACAACGTGTAATCATATTGACCCAGCTTTGCTTCATCATTTTAATGGCAGACATTAATACCTGCGGATCATTATCCAGATTAAACATCCTGGCTGATTCATAATATAATCTGTAATTTAAATCAGCATTAGCCACCGCCTGCCAAATAATATCTCTTATTTCGGTTAGAGATAAATCTATATCCTCTACCCTAAGCGGCTTAAATTGATTATAAGCGTTCCTTGCTTCATCCGGATTTATACGGATATCGTTCTTTCTCCCTATATAAATCTCGGTTTCCAGGAGGCGGCGCTGGAGCTCTATCTGTAAAATCCGGCCTTCTAAAGTTGACGGATTAAATTCTGCGAGGGCTTGCTCTAAATCAGCGCATAAATCTTCCGAAGGAAGGTTTCTTAATAAATCGGTAACATTCCCTTCATTGACAAGGCTGGCTACTTGAATCTTATCAAGCGATTTATCCGGAAGCGTTGATGCGCTAACAGAAGAGATATTGATCGCAGGAATCGCCAGACAAACCAATAAAATCAGTACAACTGCCTTTCTTAAAATTTGCTTTTCAAAGTTCTTGATTAATTTTCTGACTGACGATTCCCTATCCCCCGGCGCGCGTTCAAAATAATCCTTAAATTCAGCTTCATAATCCTCCAGGATAGACGCCAGAAATTTGCTTAAGGCATCAGGTTCATCCGGATTATACAAATTCCTTACGAATATATCCCTTAAATAACCCGCACTGATATCTCCTCTTTTCTTTTTACTACCGTCAATATAACCGCCCTTGATATAAAAACCCTCCATCCAGGATAACTCCAGCCATTCTTGAGGGATCTTGCCGACTAATATTGCTTCCAACATAGGATCGGCGATTTCGATCCACCTGCTATTACTCAAGAAACCTACCAGCTTATCCATAATTTTCTGACTTTGGATTAAGTATAAAGCCGAGGCTTGGACAGCCGATACTTCACTAGATCCCCTAGGGGGATAACAGGTAAAATGATAAGCATGCCAAATAAAATCGTGATGGCCGACCCAACAGGCGTACGCCGGAGAGACTGAATCAGATAGAAGAATGATCCGCAGATGAATAGTATTACTGGGGAAGTTATACCAGGCGGATTGCTTTTTAACCGCGTCAGACTCAACATCAACAGGTTCGATAACAAGGTTTGTTTCTAACGGCGGGCCGTCGATATAATGCGCTACAGAGCCGATAATTTGTATTAACCTGTCCTGATAATTACTTTCTAACGGAGTTAAAAGTTGAGGTTGCTCAAACTCAAAATCATCCGCGCCTCTTATGATTAATTTTCCCAAACTAACTGGGGAAAATCCGGCTAATTCCGCCGGTACTTCGGTAACGCGGTCAGGGAAATGCTGGTCATCTTCTAAAGAAAATAATCTGCGGTCATTGGGGCGGCTGAAATCCAGCAGGCTGCCAACCTTAACCTTAGCGAATGGATTGGGAATAATATCAGTAGAAACTACTTCTTTGATTAAAGACTGCCGGCTTTCCAATTTCTGAGCCTGTTTATCAGACAATTGCCCACTGTTTTTTAACTGTTTTATCAACGATCTAAGCGCAGCTTTATCCTGGAAGATTCCTACGCCCCGGGTAAACTCACCGTAAACACAGCCGATAAACACCCTGCGTGCACCCCGTGAAATCAATAACAAGGCGGCTTTAATGATCGTTTCTCCGGAAGAAATTATATCATCCAGCAATATTACGTCTCTTCCCCGCACATCAATATCCGGCATAACCATAATTACCTGCATACCCACCGGCTTAGAGGGGTCTCGGGTTTTATCCATATGCCCGCCGTATGTCATGACCGTTTTGTTTGCGGCATCGCGGCAGAATATATCCGCCCCTTTATCCGCGCCGATAATGATCGGATCAATTAACTGCTCATTACCCTTAAGATAACGGGCCAGGTTGACGAAAATATTGAGGTTATATATTTGCAGGGAAGCGTTTAATCCGGGGAACATCTTCTTGACCGGAATATACCCGGGTTCTTTTGAGAAGTGGATACTTAAAGTGCGCAGCTGAGAAGAATAAATACTCAGCGCCGCCAAAATTAAACGCACGCTATTGCCGCTTTGGGCAAAAGGCCCGTGTTTACTCACTTTATATGCCTTGTGCTGGCGCATATAGCTGAAATACGTAAAGAACAGCGTCGGAGTAATATTTTTATTCTTGAGCGCAGATAAAACTTCCAGCAGCCTTAATAACTCGTTCATCGCATCTGTAGAGCAGACTAAAAGATAATTCCCTCCCTGTTTTAAACCGGCAGGTAAAACTATCTTTCCTTTTTCATCGATGGTAATAGATTTTGCCTCTTGCCTGCCCTCCTGCCTGAAACTTTCCGTATTCGGCATAAAAATAATGGAATCGAAATCTTCATTGACTGCTCCCGGATTAACCCGCAACGACCGGGGCAGCTCTTGCCTAATGGCCATGGAACTGAAGGTATATGCATTAAAATCCTTCTTCGCTACCAAATACAGGCGCGAAAATTTACCTAAAACTTCTTTTAACCAAACAGGCGTATGCTGAGGAATAACACAAGTAATGCTACCCGCCTGGCAATCCTCCAGGAGACCCAGCATAAATAATAATTTTAAAATTTCCCGGTTATCATCAAGGCTATCAAAGAAAAGCACGCAATCCTTATCCTTAACATAGCGCCCATCTGCGACATAAACATAGACCTCTTCATTATCAAATTTACCCGAACGTACCTCAAGGTTGATCGCGCCGAATTCAGAGGCAGAATCTACCCGGCACTTATCGATTCCTTCGTTTAACCCCTTGATGGTCAGGAATACTTGCGGCCGGGATAATAATTCCTTCTTCCTCAGCCTAACATATTTATAGACCAATTTTTCATTTCCACTGCTCTTTGGCTTAAACCTGTCCAAGCCCTCGATATCGCCTTCGGCCACCAACCTGTCTATATATAATTTTAAGAATTTATTGATGCCGGTTTGCGGATCGATAAAATATTCAAACCAACCCCTATCCTCCCAGGTCTGCCTGTGGCTGCGGTGAGGAGTAATACCTTTTTCATAGAATTCATGGTCTAAAACAAAAGCAAAAAGACCGGCATCCGCAAGCAAAGATTCATAAAAATTGCGGGTAATATAGAAACAAAGGTTGCCTTGTTTATCCGGCATGGTATAAGCCGGGATTGTATCCCGGGTCAAAACGGCATTTTTATAGCGCGGGATCCCAAAAAGTCCGGCGATAGAAGGAGTATTCACTACAAATAATTTAATATAAGGCGGTCTTTTAGCCAGGAGCATGCCGGCCAGTTCTTCCAAGCCGATTTTCCGGAGCTCATCGATCAATCCGGATGGTATCTGGACTTCTTCTGCATTTTTGATGACTTTTTCAATATACCCGAAATCGCAATTAAACCTGTGCATCAGGTTATCGGCGGTAGGAGCCTTAAGCGCGGATTCAGTATCCGTAATGATCTCTGCGCCTTGGGGTTGCTCAAGAATTTCTAACTTACGGCCGTTACGGTATAAGATAATTACCTTGGTCCTTCTGTCTAAATCCGGACCTTTTCTGATAATATCTTTAATCTCAACACCCTCTTCCCGGGCGTAAACCGATAGCTTCTGATCTTTTAAAACATATCCGCTGATTGAGCCGTCTTTCTCAAACTTGTAGCTATACCTGACCGGCAAGCTGGATAACCAGGGAAGAATATCTTGATATTTCTGAGCCTCTTCTAAAGGCATCATCACTATACCTAAATTCTGATATTTATCCCCTAAATAGCATTCTTGGGTAAGCGAGATAATAAACCTCCTGCCGGCCAGAGAAACTATCACGTAGTTTTCAAAGGCGTCCTTCTTATTATCATAGCGAGTGATAAGCTCTCCGCTAAAACCGTTTGCTCTTAATATTCTTACGATGTTAGAAGAGGCCTCATAGCATACACCCGGCCACCCTTCTTCCATCGTCAACCTGTCTTTTAAATCCCTGATGGTCTTAATATAATCAAAGGACTCCATATCGATATAGAAACCCGGGCTGGATTGCAATAATTTCTTAAACCTGTCTATTTCTTCCGTGTCTTGTGCTGATAACTGCTGTCCGGAAAATAGCTTAGAGACAAAATTATCGGGTGAGATATTTGTCCAAGGCAATAAGCTGTTTTTACGTATCATTATTTGCTGCCGGCGCTGCTCTGCCTGTTGGGAATCTGCCTGCCAATCTAATACCGGGCCAAAACGATCGTTGGCTGCTTTTTGTATGCGGGCGGCTAACTTCGGGGAACGTTGTATGTAGTCAGAATCATTCTCTATCGCAAGATTTTCTTTGTGGGTTAAACCGGGGATTAAGACCGCGCGGATTTCATGAGCAACATCATATTTGTTATAATTCGGAGGAAGGATAATTACGAACTCTGTATTTCCGCCTTTATTGGAAATACCGATGGCCGGCCCGATTTTCCATTCCGGAGGCGCTAAAGCAAAATGCACGCCGCGGATATGCAGTAAATGCTCTACGGTAGTTGTAAAAAGAGTTAAGCTGCCGGCAATCCTATTTATACCGCAGCGAATCTCGCCGGATTGGATATCTGTAATTTCCCGCTTTAAAATTTCATCGATTCCGCCGCAGCGGGCAATTTCTTTTTTCACCTTTCTTGCACTTCTGCCCCTGGCAGAACAATCAGTTAAAATCGAGCCGTCATTCATCTGGGAAATTTTCCCTAAAGCAAAGTTGGCCATTCCACCGGCATACCCTTCTAAATCCTCAACTCTACAAGCATCCTCTAAGACTAAAATTACCTGACTCCTAAACTTAGGCATGTTTAAAGCGATACTCAATAAAATATTAGTAACTTCCCAAAGTACCTTTGGATTCAATCCGGTCTTTAGGATGCTTCCTAAGAATGCAACGTTCTGAGCGGAAATCATATCAGGTCTGAGAACGGCAATCTCTGCATAATCCAAAACGGCTTGCAACTGACTATCTAAATTAACATAATCCCGGGTTCTTAAGATAGTTTCCACCCAGAGCAGATCATCAACAGTAACCCCCTGAGGTGTCTTTCTGATCTTCTCGCTTAAATCGGAGGCAACAGCTTCTTCATGCTCACACAAAACTTCAGTTTCATCAAGTATCTCCGGGCCAGTCTCTCCTAAAACAAAAATAGCTTTATTACGGGCCTCTTCGTCTAATTCCTCGTCTTCCAGGATATCTTCTATAAAAAGGGTTATTTGCGGCATAAGCCCAGGCATACCCAAAGCAATACATATCAATGCATCTGCAATTGCCCAGTAGGCAGATGGATCTAATCCTCTGACCTGAAAGAGGGTTTTTAGACTCACGATTACTAATAAAGTAAGCTCAGGCTTTTCGAAGGCAATCTTAGTTAAAGCAACGCCGGCCTCTGCATGTTCTCTAAAATTTAAAGATATAGTTTTTAGGATATTTATTTGTCTGAGAATATCCCTCTTTGCCTGTTCCGCATCCATGCTGCTCCCCACATAATCAGAATCCTGCACTTCATTGATTGCCGATTCCGAGCTGCAAGTTTGCTGAAGAAGCGGTATATCCTTATAATCTTGACCCTTTTCTGCGTGCCAATCTAAGGTTTTCAGGTTTCTACGGATAGCGATTGACGGGTAAGGATGAGATTGTTCGCAATATATCAGATCTATGCTGCTTGAGCTGGAACTGTAGATCATAAATTTGAATCGATTCTGGAGGATTCCCAGAGCTTTCTTTAGAGGTATTGATGACCCTTTAAGATCCTTTGAATTTATCCCACCTTCAATAAAGATGGCGGCGATTTCCTCTGCCGGCCTGCCTAAAGTTTCGGCGATGGCCACAACTAAGCAATCATCAAGGAGGGCTGCAATTGTAAGTTTGGCGATGCGTTCTTCAATTATACGGCGCAATTCAGATTGGGAAACTGCCTGGCTAAGAATCTCAGTCGGCGTGTCGCTCTCACCAATCTCCCTTTCAAAACTCCAAGTACTACCATCAACGATATTCACATATGTGACTATCTCATCCAGAACAATCTTTTGCGCTGAGGGGGCATACCAACACCCATAGGCTTCAACCGGCTCACCCGGAACTGTAGCCCGGTATTCCCATAATGCAACCGGCTCCGGCATATTGGGAATACTCGTTAACAATTGCTCAAGCCTGAATATCTCCTTAGGGACATCAAACCTATCCAAAGATGTAATCTTGACCCCTGCCGTTTCCTGTTCCTCAACCAACGATTCTTCTGCCTTGCTTTCTTTATCGCCTCCTGCTGCCCTTCTCTCTTTTATTTTAGTTTTGACTAAGTGATATGCCGACCAGATAATTCCAAAAATTATAATCGCGGTAAATACCGAAGCTAAATTAGGAGCTTTTATAAAATCATAAATTTCTTTCAATACGGAATCCGCAGAAGGAACAGTAATAGCTGTAACAAAAGGATTAAAACTATGCAGCTTTTCTGATGAAACCGCTTTCTTTCCAGGAAAAATAATATTTTCTTTTTCAGTCGTGTAGCCCAATTCCTGGCTTAAAATCCTTTCGGTTTCTAACCAACTTAAACCGGAATCTCTCATCTGCGGCATAACGACATTTTCTAAAACCTCTGAGGGATTAAAAAATACGGTTAACGGATATATCCAAGGCAAGATTTCTTGACGGGTTCCTTTTCTTAATCTACCGGATAATCCGGCCGGCAATTTTTCCAGCATAATTCCGGGATTCCATAATTCTTCGGGGCTAAACCCTTTTTCACGGCCCTTGGCCTTAAACGCCTGCGCCCAAGCATCACTGCTGGCCAACGGAGCAATTTGCAGAATAGCAAATAACCGCTGAATAAGATTGCGGGAAACTTCGCTACGGATCCTGTCTAAGCATTCCTCAATAATCTGGATAAATGTAAATTTATTTTCTGCAACTTCTGCTAAGATCCGGATATTATCAATAATTCCCGCGATTTCATCATTATAATAATGATCCGCCAGATATTTAAACAGCGTTTCTCCCAGTTCACCGTCTCCGCCTAAAGCAGAAATTCCTAATAAAAGCCGGCCGTTTAATTTTTCTTCTAACTCTACCAGCATATTTAAAGCAATCGAATCGGTAACCGGTGATTCAATCAAACGCTCCGGGTGCCTGGCGGCATTTTCCGGGGTGATTGCTTCCGGGAACCTGGCCAGAATATCGCCGCCCATATCCAATCCGATGACAAAAAGATTATCTTGATCGGTGCGCTTCTCATACCACTGCAAATAATCCCGGGCCAATTCTTTACCGCTTTGCCTGAGATCCATCATCACTAACGCTATGCCCTCTTTGGCTAACAGCGATACCACATCTCCTTCTGAAATATACCCGTTAACTTTACTGCCTAAGCCGTCTTCAATATCCAGCTCTGCGCGCAAGCCGTTTTTAATCGGATAAAAATGGCGGCTTGCCCCCAAAGGAGAAATCGGATTTCCTTGAGCATCCCTTAAATCTTCTATCGGAATCGGAAGGCCGGAAGGGCATTCTTTTCCGTGCTTGACATTAGAGGTAAAAACTACGAATTTAATCTGACGGCCGTTCTTTTCCAATAAATATTTTAATTCCAAAGCCAGGAATATCCCGCCCAAGACATCCCCGCCGCCGCCGGTAACGATGATGTGAATTTCATTAACGGCTTCAGACTCCAGTTTTTTAATAAAAGACGGTATTGAATCTTGATCTTCCGAGACCGGACTGCCCAGCGGGGAGCTTTCTGAGATCTTATTAAAGAATTCCCAAGTACCCCGGAAGAATTTTATATCCTGCCCGCTCCACTCCTGGATTGGCTTCTCTAATAGTACTGCCTTACGCCGATCATCGAGCACAACTGTATCTTTAAATCTGTTCTCTACATGTTCAGTAACCGAGTTATCCGCCAACGCCTTTATTGCTTTTGCATAGACCTGTTCATTACCGTACAAAAGTTTTCCTTCCAGGATCATCTTGGCTTCAACCATCTCTTCCAAATTGTGCCGGTCGAACTGCGCAATCTCTGAAAGTGTCTTTATTTTGTAATCAACTTCGACCTTTTCACCTTCCGGCAGTATATCTTCACCGAAGAAAATACGATTCTCAATTTCTCTCACTGCATCAGCGGAAACTTCATCTTCAATAATAAATACGAAGTCCAGGTCAGAACCGTCCATCATTATGCCGGAAACAGCATTGCGCCTTCTTTCTTCATGGGCCATTCCCCAAGCGACATCCCCGGAAATAACCACCGCGGTATGATCAAGAGGAATACGTGTGTCCATAATTATATCCCTGGCCAGCATAATTTTCCTATTGCTGATCTCTCTTATCCTATTGGCCAAAGCCTTTATTTTATCATCCAACCTGGCGTCGCCTTTTACGGCGATTGCCGAATGGTTATAGAATTCTCTTTCTAATGAAGGAGATAATCTATCCCTGCCGTTGTCCGCGCCTAACCTTAAATATTTTTTCCCTACAAATTCTATGGCAATATCTTCAGAATTATGGCAAATTTGCCAAAGCTGCGCCATCTCTAAATCGCTGGATACTGCCAATTCCCCGGCCAGCTCTTTACCGATAAGCGGCCCTTTGGCTTTAAGAACTTCAATTACTTTAATCTCTAAAGGATCATTTTCTATCCCGGCAATCTGCCAATCTAATACCGGGCCGAAACGCCCATGGGTTGCTTCTTTTATGCGGGCGGCTAGCTTTTGCGAACGTTGTATATAGGTAGGATCATTTTCTATCGCACGATTTTCCTGATGGGTTAAGCTGGGGATTAAGACCGCGCGGATTTCATGGGCAACAACATTTCTATCGGCATATGGAGGAAGAATAATGACGAACTTGGTTTTACTATTCCTGCTGTAGGTACCGATGGCGGCGCCGATTCCCCATCCGGGGGGAGCGTGGGCAAAATGCACGCCCCGGGCAACCAATAGGCGTTCTATAGAAGCTAAACTAATGCCTAAACTGCATGCGGCCTTACAGATACCAAAGTGAATCTCTCCAAACGGAACCACCCTAATCTCATGCTTTAAAATTTCTTCGATCCCACCGCAGCGGGCAATTGCCTTGTTCACCCTTTTTGCCCCGCGACCCTCGGCAGAACGATCGGCTAAAATTGAACCTTCATTTTCCATTCTTTTATTAAGCGCCGGGATATACGCACTAACCGCATATCTTTGCTCCATGTCTTTCGCCGTTACCTTGGCGTTAGCATCCAAATATGAATTATGCATTAATTCTTTCCAGGCTTCTTTATCAAAATAGAATAATCCTGCCGCAATTTCTGCCTTTTCCAGAAAATCCGCCGGGCCTTTGCGGAAAAACAGTTCATAATCAGCATCCAGACCACTAGGAGTCATAAAAGTATAGGAGTCGGTTAAAAACCCGCTGCCTTGCCGAGTCTGAACATTATAATCAGTCATCCACTCAACCGGCCCCGCTCCTCTAATAGCAATATTAACCCCTCCGTTTAGACCTGTCCTTTGGTCAGAAGTACCGCAGGCTTCCCCTAGCGGCCATGGGCAATTAATACAAATATCTGCTCCGATCGCCTGCATCCTGAGTAATTTAACATTCGAATGTGAGACATAGACAAATTTACCCTTAAATGTATCTAACTGCATCCATCTTTTAAATTCCGATACCCAAAATTGCATATTCACCGGGTCCGGGGCGCCGATAACCACTTGCAATCCTAAACCGTTAATTGCTTCCCTCTTGGCAAAGATATAATCCAGGACTCTTTCGGATAATTCCCGGTTATAATCGGTCTGCAGATCGGGGATATCTCTAAACCAAACCTCTCTTAACTGGTCCCGGGTATAGCTTGCGCTTGGATCGGCACACATAATATGCACCATAAACCTCAGCATAGAATACTGACTCTTGTAATCCTCAAGCCTTCTGACTAACCAAACTGTTGGTTTATTAGGATCAAACTTGATGCCGGTACGGGAAGCGACATCAGCCAATGCCTCCCTTTTGCCTTCTTCATGGATTGTATAGAGCGTATCTTTATCTACCAGGGCTCCGGTCTTTTCCTCTATTTCAAGTAGCCGGGAATTTTTCCAGCTCTTGCCCGAACCGTTAAGGAGGCCTTCAACCTGAACATTAAAATCAACTCCGTACATAGAGCGGAATAACTTCTGCGTAGCCAAGGCATGCTCCTGGCTGACTGCATTAATTACATCAGCAAGATGCGCTGCCGCATAGCAGAAGTCGACAATACCATCTGGCCGCAGAAAAGCTGAGCGGCATTCATTATCCAGCGGCAAGCCAATCTGATACATCATGCGATTAATATCCGTCTTAAGATGGACAGCATAAAAAATTTCTAACCCATCGCGAACCAAAGTGTGATTAGTATATACAATAGCAGTTTCTTCAAAAGCCACATCGGCTTTTGCCTGTGCGGCAGCCACGACGGTGTGTGCTTCATTCAAATGTAGAATGTCCGGAATAATTTCTAACTTTTTTAGAATTTCATATACCGCTTTTCCAAAGACTACCTCTTGGCTAAAACGGCTCACGCGATCACTGACATAAAGAGAACCAAAAATATCTGACCGAAGCAGATAAAGCGGTGTCCCGCCGCGGTTTACCTGCCAAACCTCTACATTAACTAAGTTGTTTTTATGAGCATTATTTGGCTCACAATCATCCCAGATATAAACCGGAATAACTAGGGGATTACCTTGTGCGTCAAACACGCGTCGAATAATATTTTTTTGTATTAACGGTTCATAATTAACCGTAAACATTCTATTACCTTTTAATATTTTCGAATATAACGGTTGAAACCCTAAGGCCTGGACACCGATATCAAATAACCCTTCCAGCTTATCCCCGAAATAAGCCCCTAATCCGCCCTTGGTATTAGCATTTTGCGCATCCGGATAATCGGCGAATTCGGGAATGTTCCCTTCCATAGATAAAGTAACTACCAGCTTATCTTGTAACTGTGCAGCATTATCCTGAAGCCATGCAGAAACCGCTTTCTTTTCAGGCACAAAAAAATCGGGCAAAGGCTCATAGACGGTCCCGCCTAAATATTTACTATTCTCTGCTTGCAGATAAAGCACAAAATTGTAAACAACCGGATCGGCTTTAATTCTTGGGTCATCAAGTAATTCTTGCAACATCCGTCCGAGTAAACCCACAAATTCTAAATCCCGGCTGTTCTGCGCAATTAATTCTGTATATTGAGGCTTAAGTTCCCTCTCTATTTTAAGCCTTCTGCCCGGTTCATTCGCCCGGCTTGAAATATTATCCCGCATTTCTTCAACTAATTCATTTAAAACAGCGCGAAGAAGTTCGGCATTACTTTTTTTCGATTGCGGGTAATCTATTGCCATTTCTTTATAAGCATTAATTAGGCCAGTAGTAGATGAATCATGCCCGATAACTTCAGCTTCCGGATCAAGCTGAGAAAGAATGCTTCCGGCCATCTTCTTGCCCAGCTCTACCGCCCACTGGTCAAAGCTAAAGACATTCCAGATTACGCCTTCGGTAAAGGTCTTGTGCTCGTAGAGGGCAATCAACATACCTAAGGTGCGCGGAGTAAGCTTTCGCATCATGATGGTATTAGAGGGACGGTTACCGCCTAAAGTTTTAAAGGACGCGATTTTAGCAATCTCTTCCTGGCTTAATTCCGGTTTGCCGCTTTCTTTACGCTTGGCGTTATCTTTGGCAAAGTCTGCTAATACTTCATCTAAGGTTTTGCCGGCCATCAAGGCTTCAGCCTGGGCAAAGACGTTAGAAAGGAAAATCTTGTGGTGTTCATCCAGGCGGCGGCTTAACTCCGGAACTTCATCGATCTTGTGGCCGCTTCTCTGGGCAAAGGCGATAAAGTCAAGCGGAACGATACTAGGATTGTCATGGATTGAGAGATAAAATGAATGCTGGCCGTTAGTCCCGGGTTCTCCCCAAATCACCGGACCGGTCTGATAATTTACGTGCTGGCCATTACGCCCCATGGTCTTGCCGTTAGACTCCATTACTAACTGCTGTAAATATGCCGGAAAACGGGATAAATGTTGATCGTATGGCAGAATAGCGTGAGTTTGAGTGCCGAAGAAATCCAGATACCAGATATCTAATAGTGCCATAATCACCGGGATATTCCGATCAAATGGAGTATTCCGGAAGTGGCAATCCATCTCATAACCGCCGCTAAGCAACTCTTTAAAGTTTTCAAACCCGATGTAGCAAGCAATCGGTAAACCGATGGCTGACCAGAGAGAATACCTGCCACCAACCCAATCCCAGAACTCAAACATATTGGTTGTATCGATGCCAAATTTCCCTACCCCTTCTTGGTTAGTAGAGAGAGCCACGAAGTGCTTCTTAATATGCTCTGCATCCTTTGCATACTCTAAGAACCAGGCCTTGGCAGTATTGGCATTAGTGATCGTCTCCTGGGTAGTGAATGTCTTGGAAGCAATGATAAATAAGGTAGTCTCAGAATCAAGCTTGGCCAGAATCTCTGCAATATGAGTACCGTCTACGTTAGAGACGAAATGAACCTTTAAATTGGGCCTTGCGGCATAGGCCTTCAAGGCCTCAGAGGCCATCACCGGGCCTAAATCTGAGCCGCCGATACCGATATTTACCACATCGGTAATAACTTTACCGGTATATCCTCTCCATTCTCCGGAAATTATCCGATTGGAGAAATCTTCCATTTGCGCTAAGACACGGTTGACCTCCGGCATCACATCTTTGCCGTCCACGTAAACAGGCTGATTGGAACGATTCCTAAGCGCAGTATGCAGAACAGCTCTATTCTCGGTTTCGTTAATCTTAACACCAGTGAACATCATCTCAATCGCTTCTTTAACTCCTGTTTGCTCAGCCAACGCGATGAGCGCGTCCATAACTCTTCCGTCAATTAAGTTCTTTGAATAATCAAAAAGCAAATCACCCATGCGGATAGAATATGTATCAAAACGCGATGGATCAGTTTTAAACATTTCACGCATATTCTGTTCTTTGATTTTGCCGGAGAGTATTTTGAGCCGTTTCCAAGCCGCAGTTTGAATGGGATTAATCTTAGGCAAAGATTTTTTCATTTTATCTCCCCGCTTACCTCCCCTGGCAAACGGCGAGATGATTAGACCGACAATCGATAATGAAACAGCTTGGGTAGAATTAGAAACAGAACTATCTGCAAAGAGAGAAAAAAGTATTCCGGTAATAAATAAAACTAAGGCCGGAATTAAGGAATGCAGCGCCTTACGGATTTCCGGTTTGGAAAGCAATCGATAATTATTTTTAATCGGGCCGGCATGATCCGGCATAATCGAACTTGCTAACCCGTCAGTGATTTCAAGCTCTTTGGCGTATCGTGCTAAAAGTTTTTCTACGGCAATCCCAAAATTTGCCTGATTCATAGTCTCTAACGCTACCTTAAACAGCGTCTCCCAGAAAATAGGATAATCATCCTCTTCCAAGACTTCAATAATTCTTTGTAATTGTCCGCGGGCAGTAGCGTGGATTTCAGAAAGCAGGTCGCTGTCCTCTTTACTGCTATATTGGTTATATCTTAATTTTTCCTGGATTTCCCCTATCGCCTCTTCCCAGCCCATCTCGTATAAGATAGCCGTACTTCCTAAATCCGCTAAGAATTCACCTTTAGCACGGTCACCGGAGAAGAAATTATGGGTAATTTCATGCGCCAATGCGCCGATAAAGTATTCCTTTGACCGGAAGATCAGGTGAGGTATGCCTATTTTAAAGAATGAATTGGCATTGTGATATGTCCAGCTGAAATAAGTAAGATAGAAAATCTTTTCAATCAACCCTTTGTATTGCTCTTTGCCTAAAACTGAATAACGAATTTGGAAAATCAATAAAACTGCCAAAAGATATGTTACCAAATATTTATCTCTGTCTGACCTGGCGATGAGCGTTCTGACAGAAAGCGCTCTTCTTAATAATCTTTTTGCTGATGTTAAATATTCTTCTTTATCTGTATCTGTGCCATTAAAAATTGTCTTTACATCCAAGAGGAATGCGCGCTTTCTGTCGCTCTTTATCTCGTGTACCATCTTCTTCGCCGCTTGTGTTGATCTCCCCTCCAGTTTCCGATATACTAACCAATTTTTGATTTTCTTATAACGATTCCGCAGGTTTACTCTAAATAATCCCCATCTCGATATCTTATAAATCTGCTGGGAAGAGACACTCTTCCCGGAGGGCAGCTTCTGTTTAGTGGGAGCTTGCGTTTCTGGAGTTAAGTTGCGGGAGTGGTCTACAATAAATTTCCTATACTCAACTACATCTTTCTCAACCGCACCGAGATTCAGGTCTTTTGATTTTTTATCCGCCTCTTCTACGCCTAACCCAAGAAATACCTGAATATTTTCTTTGCTCACTAAGGCATATCCGTTATCTTCAAGCCAATTCAGAATTACTCCGCCTACGGAAACTTTTCTGTCATGGACCGATTGAGAACTTTCTGTTTCCCCATCCTTAATCGGAGTTTCATAAGAACAAACAAAGGTCGGGTCATTAGAAGATGCTCTGAACACGAATCTACCTGCAAATTCACCTTGAATTTCAAAAACAATATCCGCAAATCTGTACAATCCGCCTTCTTCCGCTGAATCCTGATAAGAATTAAACTCACGCACCGCTAATTCCCCTGCCGGCGTCTGGTAAATTTTACCCGGGGTAAATTCTTCCATTAATGCCCTGACTCCGGTATCTTTTCCTAAAGCAATCAATGCCTGGGCAGGATTGGCGGTAGGTTTATTAGCATCAAAGCTCCACCCGGTATTATTGCGGGTATCAACAGAAAGTTTCTCTAGGAGCCGCGGATGGAACGCCGGCTGGAATCTCGGTGACTGACGATAAGGTATAACTTTTTCCGTATATGTTTCATAACAGGGGCTGGATAGCTCGGTTTTATCTCCGCGATATTTTTCTTTCTTCACCATGACCGCAAAAATAACCGCAACCGCT
>CAZEBD010000005.1:0-34333 GCA_964510625.1 uncultured Planctomycetales bacterium | reverse complement strand
GTTTTTGTATGCAGGATAAGTTTATCGAGGAATTCAGCCAGGCTTACAAAACCCAGATTCGCCTGCCGTTTTTCCTGATGACCAACCCCAATTTTATTAAGGAAGATAATATCGTTAAATTAAAAGAATGCGGGCTGGATCATTTGGGCATCGGCATCCAATCTTATTCGGAGAGAGTAAGAAAGATTTACCGGCGCAGCGAAACCAACCGCCAGATCATCGGGATCTCCCGTTTATTAGAGAAATACCGGATTAAGGCAACCTATGATTTGATTTTAGGCCCGCTGGACAATTTTTACGACCATCTGGAATATATTAAAACCGTGGCCAGGATCCGGGGGAGATTTATTCTTTCGATGCACAATTATGTCCTTTTGCCTAAAACAGAATTAGCCCGCTACCTGATTGATAGCAATATTGTCGGCAGGGATTATTCGCAAGATTATGATTATGTAAATTTCAATAAGCCTAAAGGAAAATTTGCCTGCGTCCAGTTTATTTACATTGTATTTTATTTTTTGTTCCACCCAAAATTTTTATTTGACCGGGTTACCCTGCGTACTTTTTTGGTGACCCAGGCCGGGCTCATCCGGCTGGGTTATTCCTTAAGAAGTTTTATATTCAGGCACCGGATGAGGGTAGACAAACTCGGAATCCTAAACTATAATAAATAGCTGTATTAATAATAAACTATGCCAACTGTAGCTTCGCTGGCGCGGCCGGGGGGCTAACCTGAAGATCAATAACATTATGCTGTTGCTTATTTTAAGCCTTATCTTTATCCGGCCGTTTATCTGCGCGCTGGCCTTTCCCGGTTTAAACCAGATCTACTCTTTAACCGCCCTGGTTCTTCTTGCCGCTTATTTAATTTACCGCAAAAACTCTTTTATTAGGCTTTCGGTATTAAATTATCCTTTGATTTTATTTTATTTAGCTTTGGGCATCTCTTTGGTCTATTCCCGCAATAGGCCTAACAGCTTAGAGCAGTTGTATCCATATTTAATCGGGATGGGGTTGTTTTTGGCTGCCGGTTCTTTTTCAGAGAAAGAGGCGGGCCTGGCCAGGCAAACGCTTGTCCTGGCCGGATTATTAATCGGGGTTTTGGCAGTCTATCAATTTATCTTCGGTTTTAAACACCTTGCGGATTATCTGTCGGCTAACCGGATTTCTACTCCTTTTGTTTTAGATTATCTCCAGCGCAAAAGGGCATTTTTTCCTTTTATCACCCCGGGAGCCCTGGGGGGTTATCTGGCGATGATTTTACCGCTGGCATTGGCCGGCAGAAACCGTTTTTGGCCCAGCCTCCTGATTTTATTTGCCCTGTTCCTGACACAGTCTTTCAGCGCTTTCCTGGGCCTGTTTACCGGTTTATGTGTTTATTTTGCCTTGCGGGAAAAATTAAACCGGCGTAATATTTTTTTACTGGCAGGGCTATTTTTATTAGTTATGGCTGTATTCATCTGCAGGAGTGCAACGCAAAAAGAGCATTTACATCCGGTTTTCTCGGCGCTGATGAGGGCAGGTTATTGGCAGGACTCTTTAGCCATCATTAAAGCGCATCCGTTTGTCGGTGTGGGGTTAGGCAATTTTAATCTGGTCAACAGCCGGTATGCGCATAATTTTTACCTGCAGATCTGGTCAGAGATGGGGGGTATCGGTTTATGCGCCTGGATCTGGCTGGTCCTGGTTGTTTTTAGATTGGCTTTGGCAAATCTGCATCGGTCGCCGGACAAAAGACCGATTGCCGGTTTATTGGCGGCCAGCGCGGCTTTTTTAACGCAGAACCTTCTGGATTTTACGTTTTTTCTGCCGGAGATTTCGCTTCTCTGGTGGGTGATTTTAGGATTAGCCCTGGTTGCGGGCAAAAGCCTTTCAGATGCCCAGAATTAATCTTTTGTATGTGATTACGAAGCTGGAATTAGGAGGGGCCCAGAAGCATCTTTTAGATTTAATCGGCGGTTTAGATAAAGAAAAATTTAATATTTTTTTATTGACTGCGCAGAGCGGTTTGTTGATTCCGGAAGCCTTCCGAATCCCCGGGGTGGCCTTAAAAAGATCCCTGTTCCTAGAACGGCCAGTCAATCCGTTCAAAGATTTCCTGGCACTAATTGAAATTTATTATTTTATTAAAAAGAGCAAAATTCAGTTAGTGCATACCCATAGTTCAAAAGCGGGAATTCTGGCCCGCTTAGCCGCTAAATTGGCTAAAGTTAGCGTAATTATTCATACGGTGCATGGTTGGAGTTTTAATGACTGCCAACCCGGATGGATCAGCCAGTTTAATATTTTTCTGGAGAGGTTTTGCGCCGCTTTTACCAGTAAGTTGATTGTGGTTTCCAGCTTTGACCAGGAAAAAGGGTTAAGTAACGCTATCGGTAAAAAAGACCAGTATGCCCTGGTCAGGTATGGGATTGATTCTGCTTTGTTTGATTCTTCTGGAAGCAGGCAGCAAGCCAGAACTAGTTTCGGCATAACGGGAGGGGAGCTGGCAGTAGGGATGGTGGCTTGTTTTAAGCCGCAAAAAGCTCCGTTGGATTTTATCGAGTTGGCCAGAGAGATAAATAAAGATTTCCCTGATGTTAAGTTTATTTTAGCGGGGGATGGTTGTTTGCGTCGGCAGATTACCCGGCGGATCGAAAAATATAATTTAGGGAGCCGGGTCATCCTGGCTGGCTGGCGTAGGGATATTCCGTTTATCCTCTCCGGGTTGGATGTTTTTGTATTGACCTCCCTATGGGAAGGGCTGCCGATTGTTGTTTTAGAAGCAATGGCTGCGGGAGTAGCTTTGGTTGCTACTGATACCGGGGGGATCGCCGAAGTCCTAATCAGCGGGCAGACAGGTTATTTAGTCAAGCCGCATGATTTGGCAGGTATGCGCAGATGCCTGAGTGAATTATTGGGCAGCCGGGAAAAAAGAAAACAATTTTCCGAGCAGTCCAGGATTACGGTCCAATCAGAGGAATTTCAGTTAAGCCGCATGCTTAAAGCTACCTGCGGTATATATGCGGATTTATTGTCAGTAAAGGTTTAGCCATGCTTGATTATTTGATTATCTTTAGTGCGGCGTTGGTCTCCGGGGTGCTCTTTACCTCTTTTTTATCCTCTGGCGCCCGGATGTATAAACTGCTTCAGGCCGAAGGAATTCCGCTGGTTGGCGGACTGGGCTTAAGCCTGGCTTTTATCTTTTCATTGGGCCTGAGTATCTTTATATTTAAGCTGCCGGTGGCGAAAATTTCTGCAATCGCGGGGGTTTCACTGCTGGTCCTGTTTTTCGGGGTAATCGATGATCTGGTTGAACTTTCTGTAGTCAAAAAGTTTCTGGCGCAATCGTTTTGCGCCATACTTTTAATCATCCTGGGGATAAAAACCGATATTATCTATCTTGGCTTCTGGGGCAATGCGGTGGTTACTTTTTTTTGGATTGTCGGCATTACTAATGCCTTTAATCTGCTGGATATTATGGATGGCCTGGCCGCCGGTACGACTTTAATTGTAGGCGCGGCATTTTTGCTGGCCGGACTATTAAACCCGGATTTAAGCGTTCAGGCGCTGGGCCTGATTTTATGCGCGCTGAGCTTGGGGTTTCTTATTTTTAACTTTCCCCCGGCCAAAATTTATCTGGGGAATTCCGGGAGCCATTTTTTGGGGTTTTTGGTTGCGGCGCTGGCTTTGATCACGCATTATGCCTCTGAAGATAATGTTTTTGCTTTGTTTAGCCCGGTGATGATCTTAGGCCTGCCGATTATGGATACCATCTCTTTGATGATCTTCCGTATCATCAAAAGGAAACTGCCTTTTGAGAAAAGCCGGGACCACGCTGCTTTAAAGATCGGCTCAATGGGTGTTTCACCGCGCAGGACCCTGTTGGTAATGTATTTATTGGGTTTAGTTTTTTCCTCCTGCGGGGTGATTTTATCCAGAGTAAACAGCTTGCTGGCCGGGGTGATTATTTTTTCTGTTTTTTTATTCAGCATTATGGTTTTTATGAAATTAGTTAAGGTTAAGACGCATGACTAAAAGAAATATAATTATTTTGGGTGCCGGCCTGGCGGGATTAAGCGCGGCCTGGCATCTTAAGCAAAAAAAGATCAGCGCACTGGTCCTGGAAAAGGAAGATAGTGTCGGCGGGTTGTGCCGTTCTAAGCAGGTTGGAAAATTTATTTTTGATTGCGATGGGCACCTGTTGCATTTCCGGAATAATTATACTTTGCGCTGGGTTCGGGGTTTATTGAAGAATAATTTGGTCAAACACGAAAGAAGCGCTTGGGTCAACCATTTTGGTATTTTTAGCCGTTATCCCTTTCAGGCTAATCTGTATGCTTTGCCTAAGCCGATTGCCAGCGAATGCCTGTGGGGTTTTATTTATGCCAATAGTTTAAAGCCAAACAACAACCAGGCTAATTTTTTGCAGTGGATCAATGCTACTTTTGGCCGGGGGATGGCCAGGCATTTTATGGTCCCCTATAACCGGAAATTCTGGACAGTGCCTTTAAGCCAAATGACTTGTTCCTGGTCGGATAAATTCATCCCTCAGCCCACCCTGGTGGATGTGGTCAACGGGTTTTTTGAGAATAATAAAAATAGCTTCGGCTATAACGCGGTCTTTTGGTACCCGGAAAGAGGCGGGATATCCAGGTTGCCGGAGGCTTTAGAAAAACAGGTCGGCCAGGTAAGAAAGAATTGCTGTGTTAGCAGCATCGACTTGAAGAAAAAAGAGTTAACCATTAAGGGCCGGGGAAAGGAAAAATTTGATGCGTTGATTTTGACGATACCTTTACCGGAATTGGCCGGGCTGATTAAGCCATTACCGGCCAGTATTCTAAAAAGCCTGGGCAGGCTGAGGTGGAATTCCATTTTTAACTTAAACCTGGGTTTAGAAGGTAGTTGCCAGGAAGGCAAGCATTGGGTATACTTCCCGCAGAAAAGTCACTGTTTTTTCAGGGCAGGATTCTTCCATAATTTTTCTAAATACCTTACTCCTGCAAAAAAGAGCTCTTTATATGCGGAGGTCTCTTATCCTCAGGATAAGCCGATTAACCGTGGCAAAGTAACCCGGCAGATTATAAATGACCTTAAGCGTGCCGGCATTATCCGTGAAGGAAATAAGATATTGGCCCAAGATTCCAACGATATAAAATATGGTTATCCTGTTTACGATCGGCATTATCTGCTGGCGACTAAAACGATCAAAGATTTCCTGCTTGCCCATGATATAATTGCCTGCGGCCGTTATGGGAGCTGGCAATATTTATCCATGGAAGACGCTCTTCTGGATGGAAAGCGGGTAGCCGAGGGGTTGACCTGATGGATCTCCCTATGTTCAAACAAAGGATCAAAGCTGTTTTTGCGCACCGGCGCATGCTTTGGGATATTGCGATTTCACAATTAAGATCTAAATATGCCGGGTTGAAATTAGGCATTTGGTGGGTAATTATTATTCCTCTTTTGATGGCACTCTGCATTAATTTTGTGTTTGTTTCCGCCTTTAAAGTTGGGATCTCGGATTATGCTTTTTTTATCCTTTGCGCCATCTTTCCCTGGTTTTTTATCAGCCAGGCGATCAGTGAGGCAGCCAATACTTTTATTATTAATAAAGGTATTTTAAGGCAGGGGGTTTTCCCACAGGAGCTGGTGCTTATTTCTTCGGTAATCTCGAACTTTATGAATTTTATTTTCGGGTTCTTAATAATCGTGCCCTTCTTTTTTTGGATCAATAAGTCACTGTTTTTTTTGTTGCCCGCGCTTTTTTTATTAATTTTACTCAATTTGATTTTTGTTCTAGGCTTAAGTTTCATTTTTGCCGTTTTTAATACTTTTTTACGCGATGTCACTTATTTTCTCCCTATGGGGATGATGTTTTGGTTTTGGATCACGCCGGTTTTTTACTCGGTAGAAATGTTTGGCCCTGCTCACCGTTGGGTTTGTTTAATTAATCCAGCTACTTATTATATTTCTGCTTATCGGCAGATACTTTATTTCGGCCGCTCTTTAAGCATTCAGAATTTATCGGTTTTGTGCTTGCTTTCGTCGGCGTCTTTAATTTTGGGTTATGGTTTTTATCTGCACAATGAAGCTGAATTATCGAAAAAAATATGAGCGTAATAAAAATAGAAAAACTTTGGGAAAAATACAGGATTAAGTTCATTGTTGAAGGCAAGGTCAGCTGGGAAGAGGTCTGGGCCCTGCAAGAGATAAACCTTGAGATTGAAAAAGGGGAAGTGGTCGGGATTGTCGGCCATAACGGAGCAGGTAAAACTACTTTATTAAGGCTCTTAGCTGGGATGCTTGTGCCGGACCGGGGGGAGATAAGTGTTGAAGGCAGGGTCGCTGCGATCATGGAGCTGGGCGCGGGGCTAAATCCTGAATTTACCGGCAGAGAAAATATTATTTTTAATGCCAGAGTTTATGGCATCGAGGAGACTAAGTTTAAGCAAAAGATCGATGAAATCATTGTATTTTCTAATCTGGGTAAATTTATCGATGCTCCCCTTAAATATTATTCCCAGGGGATGTATATGCGCCTGGCTTTTGCTTTAGCCATATTTGCTGAGCCGGATATACTGTTGATTGATGATATCCTGGCGGTGGGGGATGAGGAGGCGCAGCAAAAATGCCGCCGTAAAATCGTGGAACTTAAGGATTCTGGAAAAACAATTATTTTAGTTAGCCACGATATGTCGATAATCAAAAATCTTTGCAACCGGGTTATTTTTGTGGAAAAAGGCAGGATTGTTAGGGAGGGTACTCCGCAATCCGTGGTCCCCGGGTATATTGAAACCGCCGGAGAAAAAATCGGGATCGCTTATCTGGAGCAGAAGGGTTTAAGGGTAGTCTTTAATAACGGCAGGGTCAGTATTTCTTATCAAGGCAATTACCTGAGTGATGCTCCGGGAGGGTATTGTTCTTTCTTTGATAACCAACTAAAAATCCATTCTCCTTCCACTAATTTGTCCTGGGAAATTACCTCTAGTTCTTTATCCGAACTGACGGCGCAAGGCCGCAGCCGGGAAGGCGGGGAGATTGTGCAGTATTTTAAAATGAACCTGCGGGACAGCCGTTTAAATTTATCTATTCATAACGTTGCAAATTTAACCCAGCAACATAATTTTAATTTGTTTCTATCCTCTGCCTATAACCGATGGGTATCTTCAGGCTTAGAAGGCAGCTTTCCCGGATTTTTTCATAAGGATAATTGGCAGGATTTAGATATTATCATCCTCCCTGGACGCAAGCTGGGCATATTAACAGAAAATGAAGATGGATTACCCGGGTTAATCTTGGAGAGTAAAACAGAGAATGGGGATTTAAGGGTTTTTAACTCCGGGTACCATCAGGAGGCACGGATCTTGCGGTTTTCTTTTTTAAACAACCAGGATCTTTCTTTCGATATCCGGGTGTGCCCTGACAAAAAAGATTTCGATAACTGTTTTATTCAGGAGCGGCAGGTTTTAGCTGTCCAGCAGCAGGGGGAAGAATTAAGCCAGAAGCTTCAGGAGGATGCCCTGGCCAAAGCAAGGTCAGAATATAAGCGGGCGATGTGTACTATCTCCGGAGGGGATTGCCGCTTGTTTGTCGATAAACCGGCCAGGCGGCTTCAGATTTTTTACCGGGACAAGGAAATTACCGCTGATCGGGGGCTTTACAGTATTTTGTATTTAAGTGAAGTTGAGGATTGCGATTTTGAAATAAAAAAGGTTTCCGATTCCCGGTTAATTTTGAATTTACATTTTAAGACTTTTACTCAAATTTGGGAGCTATCTTTTCTGGAGGGGGATGTCCTGAGTTTAAAAATTAAGCTGGAGATTGCAAAAAAAGTTGTTTTAGACAAGCGCAATCTGTTATTAGAGCTTTCCAGTGCCTACCAAAATTGGGAAACCCCTTATGAGAAAGGCAACCTATCGTTTGAACAGTTTGCCAATGAAATCGCCCCGGTGCGTTTTAAAAACAGCAGGGTGCATAGTATAGCGATGAGCTCCAACCAGCCGGATCAACCCAGGATTATTATTGAAATTAATGCCGAAAATGATTGTATTGCCGGTTTATGCAAATGGAAGGTTGAAAATGATGAAGTTGTGTGCCTGAACTTCCAATCGGTTATTCCCTGGGGAGAAAAGGATATTGCCCCTGGGAGTTACGATTTATTCGATACCCGGATTATTTTTAACGGACAAAGTGAATTAAAAGAGAAATTTTCTTTGAATTCATCTACGGTGATTTCCAGGGGAGATCTTAAATTTATATTGAATAATGGAAATAGCAATATATTCTGGAAAAACAACCAGCTCACTTGCGGATTAGGTATTTATACCGCGGTTCGCTCAAGAAATGTCTGGCATGATTCCTGTCAGGCGATGTGGAAATTGGTTAAAAGCGATAAGCAATCCGTGGTTATGCTGGGCCATTGGCCCTGTATGCCTATTTCACAGTTATGGGAGATAGGATTTATTGAGGATAGCGCCTTGCGTTGGACGGCCCATATGGAGATCCATCGGGAGATTGAAATAGAGATAGAACAGGCAAGTATTATGCTTACCAATAAATATAAAAAATGGCTGGCTAAAGATGGGGCTAACGGTGAATTTATGGATGAGTTTACTTTAGATTATGATATTTTCCCCTTTAGATATTGGTACGGGCCCGCCGGTAAGGATGGTTTAGTAGCCAGGGGTCCCGGTTTACCGGATGTAGTTTTTTTGAATACCCAGCCGCTCCAGATGCCCAGGGCGGTAATTGAAGACAGCGATTATTTATATTCTAGCCGCCTGCTTCAGTATCAAAAAAATAATAACAAATTATTGGTTTCTAAGAAATATGTATATTTTTCAGGAGTAATCAAGATTGAGAATAAGTAACCTGCTTAAAAAACTTAAACAGCATATTATTTCCGGGGGGTTATTCTATGCTTTTTGGCGGGGATTAAAGTATTTTATATTTATTCTCCGGCGTCAGGATGATCATTTAGCCCGCCGGCCAGGTTGTTTTATTGAATCTGGGCCCTTGCGGATCAGTATGTCTGATTTTGGAATACAAATATTCTGGTCGGGTAAACAGCTAACTCTGGGGGCCGGATTAAATATCGGAGTCAATACTTTAGGGCTTTGGACTGATTCAACCAAGGCTAAGTGGCAGTTACTGGAGGTGCACCCGGATTTTTTTAAGATCCGCATCAGTTTTGATTATATACCGCTGGTTCAGGAATGGAAAATAATGATTTACAATCAAGGTCGCTTTGTCTGGGAGATTGAATCCCAAAATACCGAATTGCTGCATATTGAGGAATTGAGAATTGTACATCTATTAAATTCTAACTATACCTATTGGTTCTGCGGATATGAGCAGGGGGCTTTTGGCCGTTTCCAGAAGGATTGGGCGGACATTAAAATTAATCAGCCTTCTGCTTTATTGGTGGGAGTTCGTTTTCCCAACGAAAAAGCGAATTTACCCGCTTTTTTAATTGAAACAGATAACCGACAAGCCAAGGTTCTCATCCAAAGCAGCTCCCAGCGTGAAAATTTCAGGATTATCGGATTCCGCTTTCAGCCTGCACCTGACCAAAGGAATTTAGCTGTAGGCTCACAGCAGTCATTTAGAATCGATGCACAGGTATTTCAAGACGATGCGGATTTGGATTATAAAATAGAATCCTTCCGACAGGATTTAGTAAAGACAGTTTTTAAAGACAATAAGATCGCTTACATAAACAAGCATCCGAAAGTCCTATTGGCCAATCTGCCTTGGCATAAACATGGGGCTTGGGGTGTGCGTGCAGGTTCACGCTGGCCGCATATTAAAGATGTGACTGAAGATAAATATATGGCTTTTCCGTTTTTTCTGGCACAGGCTGCCGCTTTATTGCAGAAAAATTCGGTGCAGGTCGAAATAATTGATGCGTTGGCTGAACAGTTAACTGAAGATGTTTTTGTGCGCCGCCTGCTGGATAAAAAGGCCGAATATTTAGTCGCCGAAACCTCGGTACCTTCTTTTTTCCAGGATATGGAGATTTTAAGAAAAATTTCAGAAGTGAATATAAAAATAATTTTGTGCGGCCCGAACAGCCTGATCTATCAGCCTGATTTTATGCGCCAATATCCGTTTGTGGATTTTGTTTTAAAAGGGGAATATGAATTTACCCTGCTGGATCTAATCAAGGCCATCGACGGCCATTTAGACATCCGTCAAGTCGCGGGGATACTTTTTCGGCAGGGTAAAGAATTTATCAGCACAAAAGACCGGCCGTTGTGTGTGCTGGATGCTTTGCCTTGGCCCAAGAGGGATAGCCTGCCGATGGATAAATACTGGGATCTCCCGGGTGATATTCCCAGTCCTTCGGTGCAAATGCTTGCTTCCCGGGGTTGCCCTTTTAATTGCAGTTTCTGCCTGTGGCCCCAGGTAATGTATAAAGGTAATTCTTACCGGGTGAGAAAAACCGAAGATGTTATCGATGAAATGGAATATTTGGTTAAAAATATGGGTTTTAAGTCGGTTTATTTCGATGATGACACTTTTAATATCGGAAAAGAAAGGATGCTTGAGTTTTGTGACCAACTTATAAAGCGTGGCCTGAGCGCTATCCCCTGGGCGATTATGGCCCGTGCAGACATGATGGATGAACAAATACTTCTGGCGATGAAAAAAGCCGGGTTGGCCGCGGTTAAATACGGGGTGGAAACATTTAACCCGGAATTTATTTCCGGTTGCCAAAAAGGGTTAGATATCAGTAAGGCTGAAAAAATGATCAGGTTTACCAAAAACATAGGAATCAAGGTCCACCTGACTTTTACTTTTGGTTTTGCCGGGGAAACTCAGGAGACTATCAAAAAGACAGTTGATCTGGGGCTTAAGCTGGATCCGGATTCGGTCCAGTTTTCTATCCTCACTCCTTTCCCGGGGACCAGATTGTTTGAGCAGCTGGATAGTTCCGGCAGGATCCTTACTTATGACTGGGCAAAGTACGACGGAAATTTCCATTGCGTTTTTAAAAATGATAGTATTAAACCTCAGGAACTGATAGCGGCACGCCAGCAGGCTTATTTTATCTGGGGCAGTTACCAGAGGAAGAAAAAGGGTTTTTTAGGTCATCTGCGTAAGTTTAATAGATCCTTAGAATTGAATGGAGCAGGTGTTACTTTAGGCAAGTCTTTTCATTATTTACGTATTCTATTAACAAGAACAAAAGGGTGCCCTAGTGGAAAATATTAATCCCCTGGTTATTGAGGGTATGAAAGACGGCCGGAGAGCATTTTTAGGCCCGCAAACCGTGCAAATCGATATTACCGGCAAGTGTAATAATAACTGTATCGGCTGCTGGGTGCATTCGCCGCATATTAAAGTTCCCCCCCGGGATAAGAATAAAGAGCTTTCTTTTGAATTTGTCAGCCGCCTGATTAAAGAATTAGCCCAAATGGGGGCGAAAGAAATATTCTTGGCTGGAAGCGGCGAGCCGCTTTTACACCCTCAGATCAAACAAATAATTTCATTAATCAAGGAAAAAAGGCTTAAACTCAACATCATTACCAACGCTATTTTGCTAACTGAAGATGTCTCACGGTTTTTAGTGGATTCCGGAGTGGAAATGATTACGGCCAGTATCTGGGCTGGGGATGACCAGTCGTATATCAAGACTCATCCGGGCAAAGAAAGAAAAGATTTTTATGCGATTACCAATAATTTACAGATTCTAGATAGGTTAAAAAAAGAGCGCAAGGTTTTTCTGCCGAAAATAAAGATCTACAACGTTATTTGCAGCTTAAATTATAATGATATTGCCAAAATGATTGATTTGTCTTTGTCTGTAGGCGCCCAGGATATTGAGTTCCAACTGGTGGATATCGTCGAAGGGAGAACTTCATTTTTGAGCTTATCGGATAGTCAGATAACTGAGGTAAAAGAGCAGTTTTTTTCTCTCAAAAAGAGGGAGGACTTAATTTTTAGTGAACTTAGTTTATTCCAGGCTGAAAAAGAACAGATATTAAAAGAATTCCCGGGAAGATTTTGCAAAATTCCCGAAGGGTTTAGGTTTAGTGAAACGATTAAAACAGAACCGGACAATACGAAAAGTGCGCTGCGCAGCCTGACCTGCAAGGCTGGGGTGAGTACGGTTAGCCGGAATTTCAATCCGGTAATTGACGAGGTGAATAACACTTTGATTTTTAGTTTCCCGGCAGAACGCTGCAATTCTTGTAAATTATTTAATTTATCCTGCAAAATCAGCAAAGAACATAAAGTAACGGTGGATTATCTTAAAATTTTGAGATACGGATATTTTATGAATAGCTTAACGGTCCCCGGGGTTAATGAATGCAAATATAAAAAAGGATCCTGGGACGTTTTTCCTTGTTATATCGGTTGGTGGTATTCCCGGGTGCTTTCTACTGGACAGGTAATCCCCTGTTGCAAGGGGGCAGAAAAAATCCTGGGCAACTTAAACCGGAGAAGGTTATTTTTTAGGAATGATTTCGCATCCGTTTGGAATTCCCGTTTTTACCGCGAATTCAGATTTAAAGCAAAAACAACCTCTAAAAACAACAGGTATTTTAAGCAAATAAATTGCCTGCAAGGCTGTGATAACTTGAGTACAAATGAGTGGTTTCATTCTGTTCTCAAGGATACCAGCAGCAAAGATAAAAATTTGTGCGGGGATAAAAAACCGGCGTTGCTCAGGAATATCATCAAAGTTCCCGCCGCTTCTTTTGAGCACGGTAATTTAAATAACACTAATTTCCATTTTGGTAAAGGCATAGTTATTGACGGTGGCAAAGGTTTCGGTATTGCCGAATACAAAATTATTATTTTTGACCCGGGAGATTATGAAATTTTAGTTTATTATGCAAATAATGATTTGCGGCCGGTTAATCTATATATGGACAATCTTCTGTTAGCCGAAGACATACAGTTTCCTCCTACCGGAGGCTGGGATAGCAAATCTTTGAACTGGACGCGTTTGCTGACCGTCAACCTTTCAGAAGGAAAGCATGTTTTTAAAATTTATACCAGCGGGATAATCCCCCATTTACATTCTTTTGTGTTTATTAAGAGGAATGAATTTTATGCTGAATCATTTGGAGGAATCTCGCTATCATTAGAAACACGTATCAAAATGGGATTGTTAGGTAAATCTTTTACTAAAATTAAGCATCGAAGATCCAAAGAATTTTTTCTGAAGGTATTTCAAAAGCTATTTTTAAAAAATTCCCTTAGTGACTATCTGGATATCTTGGGTATTTTTGACGGGAATAAAGCCTTTAAAGGGCCTTTTCATGTGCAGATAGATTTAACAGACAATTGTAATAATGATTGCCTTGCCTGTTGGTGTAATTCTCCGCTGTTAGGGGAAAAGAAACAAACGCCCGAAGGGAAATCTACTATTCCCTTCGAATTAGTTAAAGAGCTGATAAATAACCTTTCGGTTATGGGGACCCGGGAGATCTATTTCTCCGGAGGAGGAGAACCTTTCTGCCACCCTCGGATTATGGAAATTCTGGCTTATGCCAAAAAGAAAGGTTTTGTTTGTTACGTGAATACGAACTTTACTTTGGTAGATAAGGATAAAATAGATAACCTCGTCGATATCGGGGTAGACCATCTGACGGTAAGCATTTGGGCGGCCACGGCTAAAGTTTACGCCAATGTCCATCCGAACAAAACTGAGAATACTTTTTATCAGATTGTAGATAACTTAAAATACTTGAATTCAATCAAAAACAAAAAACCATATATAAAACTATACAATGTAATTTTTAATGAAAATTACCAGGAATTAATAAAAATGGTTGATTTTGCCAGCCAGACAAAATGCGAGTCTTTGGAGTATACCCTGGTTGATACGATTCCCGGAAAAACCGAGAAATTACTGTTAAGTCCAAAACAGATTAAAGAACTGCAGAAAGACATTGATCAGCTCTCATCAATGATGGATAAAAAAGGGAAGATTGGGGATATTACTTTATTTCGGTTCGATACTTTTAAACGCCGGGCCTCTTGCCACGACGATCTTGCTTTGGCAACCTATGACCGTAATATCATTGACAAAATGCCTTGCTATATTGGTTGGTGTTTTGCCCGCATCCTGCCTAACGGTGATATTAATTCTTGTTTGAAATCGCACCGCATCCCTGTCGGCAACCTTTATTTTAATAATTTTGCACAGATCTGGAATAATGATTTACAGGTCCTTTTCCGCAATAAAGCCCTGGCCTATAAAAAAAGTGATCCTTTCTTTAGGTTAATCGGCAATAACCGGGATACCCAAGAAGCCGGCTGCTATAAAAGCTGTGATGATATCGGCAGGAATATTTATATGCATAACCGGATCAAGTCCTTAACTTTTATTGAGTGGTTGATTCTAAAATTTATCGTAAAATTAAAACTTTTGCCCTACATTAAAGAAAGGGAAAACCGCCCAAAAGAAGATCTGGTGTTAGATGGGATCAGGAACGGAAGGAAAGCCTTTATTGGCCCCGAGCAGGTAGTCGTTGACCTGACCAACCGCTGTAACCAAAAATGCATAGGCTGTTGGCTCTATTCGCCGCTCTTGGCTAATAAACCTGATGCGGAAATACTTAATCAGCAATTAAGTTTTGTTGCGGCTAAAGATCTTATTTTTAGCTTAGCCGGATTGGGCACAAAAATAATCCGTTTTACCGGCGGGGGTGAACCCTTTATGCACGCCAATATTATCCGGCTGATCGATTATGTGAAATCAAAGAATTTGATCTGTGCCCTGACCACTAATTTTGTTTTATTAAATAAAGAGAAAATAAAAGATTTGATCCGCCTGAAGGTTGATGAGCTGGCGGTAAGTCTTTGGGCGGCCAATCCAGATACTTATCAGAAAACCCATCCGGGTAGTACAGGGGAAGTTTTCGGAAGAATAAAAGAAAATCTGATTTTTCTGATGAAAGAAAAAAAAGACAAACCCCAGGTCTCTTTATGTAATGTCATCTGTAACCTGAATTATTTAGAGGTTGAAGAAATGTTTAAGTTTGCCCTGGAGATGAAAGTAGAAAGGGTGTATTTTACTTTAGTTGATACCTTAGCAGGGACCGGGTCCCTGCTTTTGAATAAGGAGCAGAAGCAGGATGTTTTGCGGCAAGCCGATAATATTAAAAAGCTTTGGGAAAAGCTGCCCCGGGAAAACAGGATCCGGCTTGAGTATTTCGAAGGATTTGTTTTGCGCTTACAAGCCGATCTGGCCGCAGAGGGAAATTATGACGCTAGGCATATAGACAGAATACCTTGTTATGCCGGCTGGACATTTTCCAGGGTGTTAGCCGACGGCAGCATCGCTCCTTGTTGCCGCGGAGTGCATAAAAAGCTGGGTAATATTAACCACCGGGATTTTAAAGAGATCTGGTTAAGCCCTGAATATACCGAGTTCAGAAGTAAAGCTAAATACCTGTCAAAAAGCGAGCCTTATTTTAAAGAAATCGGCTGTCTTAAGATGTGCGATAATCTTATGCATAATGAGGAGATTCATCAAAGATTAAATGCAAAATAGCCCGGCCTTACCATTGGATATTCTTTTAGTCATCTGCCCGATGTGGGGAGTGGGCATGCCCCCTTTGGGCGTATCTTATCTGCAGGCCTGTTTAAACCAAAAAGGGTATGCCTCCAGGGTGATGGATATTAATATCGAGATGTTTAATCATGCCTTTCGGCATCAGGACCTCTGGAAGATGCAGAATTTTAGTCTATGGAGCGACCGGAGCCTGTTTCAGGATAAGATCCTTCCTCTTTTTAATCAGGAAATCGAAGAATATGTAAATAAGATCCTGGATCGCAAGGTAAATACCATTGGCTTTTCCGTGAATGCCGGAAACTTGCTTTTTTCGATTGAATTGGCTAAACGTATAAAAAATAGATCCAGGGATAAAGTGATTATCTTCGGCGGGCCGCATTCAAAATGGTTTAAAACCGATATCGGTTACCTGGAAGAGGATCATCTGGAGCAATATAAAAACTGGTACTGGGGGTTTTATCCGGGATTGGTCGATATTTTTGTAATCGGTGAAGGGGAGCCTGCTTTGCCGGAGATTTTGAGGCGCCTAAAGCATAAAGAAGGGTTAGAGCAGATTCCGGGGACGATCTTGTATAAAGATAAATATTTAATTTCTGAAGGGGAACTCTTTACGCCGGAGCTTGACACGCTTTCCTTCCCTGACTTCAGCTGGGCAGATACAAATAGTTATACCGAAAATAAATTGCCGATTTTATTGAGCCGGGGGTGTATCAGAAAATGCTCTTTTTGTAATGATACTTTTGTTTCCTCCAAATACCGGTGCCGGTCGGCGCAAAATCTCCTGGCGGAAATTAAATTACGTTTAAGTCAGAATCAAATCAGTAATTTTGAATTTTTGGATTTAATTATTAACGGCAACCTGGTGGAATTGGAAAAGTTGTGCGATCTGATCATTAAGGAGAAAATTAATATCAGCTGGAGCGGGCAGGGGGGCATACGCAATGATATGAGCCCGGGCTTATTATTTAAGATGTGCCGGGCCGGATGTGCCGGCCTTACTTATGGAACTGAAAGTTTTTCGGATAAAGTATTGCAATTAATGAAAAAACCTTATAAATATGCGGATATTGAAAAGGTCCTGAAAAATACCTCTGCCGCCGGGATCCGGGTAGCGATAAATATCGTTACGGGTTTTCCCGGAGAGGGCCAAGAGGAATTTCAGGAGACCCTTAAGGGGCTTGAGGCGTGTTCAGGCTATATTAACGGTATCTCCAGTCTTGCCCCCTGCCTGATTAATCTGGGTTCGGCTTTACATGCCAACCCGGGAGAATACGGGGTTATTTTTTCGGGGCAAGACGGCTATTTTAATTGGCATGCCGATGACGGCAATAACTACGAGTTGAGAAAAAAGCGTGTTAAGGAAGTTCTCTGCCTTACCTCAAAATTGGGTATTCCTGTCGGCTTAGTCAACCTCTATGACGAAAATGATGCCGCTAAAACTAATCAGAAAAATTCCGGACGGGCGGATATACTTTTAGTTACTTTACCGCCCTGGGGTGTGGAGAACCCGCCGATTGGCCTGGGTTATTTAGATGGATACATCCGGGCTAAAGGTCTAAAATCGGAGGTATTTGACTTTAATATTTATTTCCATAATTCTGCGGCCGCGGATTACCGGATGCTTTGGCATGTGGAAAATAAAAATTATTGGAGCAATGAAAAAACCTTTCCGATCATTTGTGAGTTGTTTAAACCGCAGATCGATTATGCTGTAGAAAAGATTCTTGGTTCTTCGGCCGATCTGGTGGGTTTTTCGGTAGTGGATCCTAAAGAGCGCATTACCATTGAATTGATCAAAAAAATTAAGGCGGCCGATAAGCATAAAAAAATTATCTTAGGCGGCCCTGCTTGCTCAACCCAGGACCAAAGAAACTTCTTTGTGGATAATTTGAGTGAGAAAATCGATTATTTTGTGGTTGGTGAGGGGGAGGAAACACTGTATGAAATTATCCGGCATAAAGATGACAAACCGCAAAATATTAGTTTAGCTGGATTAGCGTTTAAACTGCAAGATGGCTGGAAAACAATAAGCCGGGAGCCGATTAGGCCGTTGGATGAAGTTTCATTCCCTGATTATCAAAGTTTTGATTTAACCCAGTATGTATCTAAACGTTCCATTTTAGTCGAATGGTCGCGCGGTTGTTTAGGCCGGTGTAGTTTTTGCAAAAACTACCGTTTAGCCCCCGGATACCGCAGCAAAAGCGCAGAAATTATTTTTAAAGAATTAAGTTTTCTTAAAAATAATTATGGAATAAATGATTTTACGGTTTGTGATAATTTAATGAACGGGAATATCCGGCAGTTAGAAGAAGTCTGCCGTTTAATCATTAAAAATAATTTACAGGTAAAATGGAGCGGACAGATATCCCCGCGTATTCAAATGCAGGAGTATTTATTCAGTCAAATGCGCCTGGCCGGATGCACAAAAGTCCAGGTGGGGGTAGAGAGCGGCTCTGAAAAAGTCCTGAAGTTAATGAAAAAACCGTATACGCCGCAGATTGCGGCAAATAACCTTAAGGCCGCAAAAAAAGGGGGCTTAGAAACCGAAATATTTTTGTTAGTGGGCTTTCCCGGAGAAACTGAAAGAGATTTTCAGCAAACGGTGAAATTTGTTAAGAAAAACGCCCGCTATATAGATGCAATTAAATCTATTAATACGCTACACTTAATTGCCGGGACTCAGGTATATGAAAACCCTTCAGATTTTAATCTTAAGCCTTTCCCGGTAAAAGATTGGCATTATTTATGGCAGACCGATGACGGTAATACTTATGCCGTAAGAAAAAAGAGGGCACAGGCGTTGCTTGACCATGCGCTGGCCTGGGGCATCCGGGTTCAGGAGACCAATATCAAAGAAGGCAAGGAGCTTTGCCTTTCGGATGGCAATGGGGTTGCCCCGGAAGAAAAAATTGAAATCTTTAGGCGTTCGCTGGTTAGTTTGCAGGAGCTTCCCTGCGGCCGGCCGGTGATTAAAAAATCAAGAAATATTCTTAAGTGGGGCGCGCTTATTGCCTGCACAGGTTTTATGTTTTTTTATATCGCATATTTTTGGTTGTTTATGACACTAAAGAATAGGATGCTTTTAGGCGGTAAGAATAAATAAAAGCATTTAGAGGTAAATAATGATTGAAGAAAAGCCAGATAAAAATTTAAGGGGTTTGGCGGCGCCTGAGATTTTATTGGTTATTTTACCTCCTTGGGGAGTAGATACTCCTCCTTTGGGGCCGGCCTGCCTGTCAACTTATCTGCGTAAAAAAGGCTTTGCAACTCAGGTTTTTGACGCCAATATCTATTGTTATAATTATGTGGAAGATGAACTAAAATATTTATGGGAAATGGCTAATGCGCTTTATTGGCGGGAGCAGGAGGCTTACGCTAAAGTATTGTATCCGGGATTAAAGGGTGCTTTGGATTATTGCGTGGATAAAATTATTGCATCTGGGGCTGCGGTTGTGGGTTTTTCCGTACTTTCCGTATCCCAGAATTTAATTACCGGTGAAATCATTAAAGAAATTAAAGCGCGCAAGCCCGGGGTTAAAATTATCGTCGGGGGGATCTCGGTTTCCGTTGATGAGCAAAGAGTATTCTTTGAAAAAGAACTTAAGGGTCTGGTGGATATTTACGTTATCGGTGAAGGGGAAGGGGTTTTAGGGGATATCCTTGAGGCCTACCGCGGGAAAAAGCCGGTTAAGGATATCCCGGGGACTTTAATTCCTGAGTTTGGCCAATCTTTGCCCACTCCGCGCCTTCTGCAGGAAGATTTAAGTGATTTTGGATATCCGCTTTTTGAAGAGTTTGACCTAAACGCCTATGCGAATAAGAATAGCGGGTTAATTATGGAGTGGTCCAGGGGTTGTGTGGGTAACTGTCTTTTTTGTTCATTTAAGGTTATCTCTGGACGGTTCAGGAGAAAAGGTATTGCTCCGATCATTCAGGAGCTGTCATATTACAAGCAAAAATTCGGGGTAAATCATTTTTCTCTGGTAGATAGCGCGGTAAATTCTGATATGGAACACTTAGCGGGAATCTGCGAAGCAATCTTTGCCGCCAGGCTTGATCTGAGATTTTCGGCCCTGGCGATACCCCGTAAAGGGATGGATTTACTTATGATTGACCGGATGAAACGCGCCGGTTTCCAAAGAATAGAATATGGGGTTGAAAGCGGCAGTAATAAAGTTTTGAAAGCGATGAATAAAATTTTTACAGCCCAGGATGCACAAGCGGCTATCCGGATAACTCATAATGCCAAAATCATGACGGTCATTTATTTAATAGTTGGATTTCCGGGAGAAGATGAATGTGATTTTAATCAGACGCTAGAGTTTTTAAAAAGAAATGCCGGCTACATAGATCTGGTAAAATCCGCTAACCCTTTGATGCTGATGGCCGGATCCCATATCTATAAGCACCGTAGTCAATACGGGATATCGTTTCCGGAAAGGAACCCGGATTTTATGTGGCAGATCGATGGCCAGAATAATTATGAGATCAGGCTGGAAAGGGTCCATAAGGTAAGGCGCATCCTGGAGGAATACGGAATAAAATATTTTTCAGAAGATAACCAATATGAAAGAAAAATCGAGATAAAATAATCAGATGAATATTTTGATGGTGCATCCTCATGATCTGTTTGACAAAGCCGAACCCTGGACGATCAGGATTATCAGCCTGGCTAAGGAGATGGTTAGACACGGGCATTCGGTAAGGCTTTACTATTTCCCGGTTTTATTAAGGAGAAAATTTGCCCCGGTAACTATTGCCCAGGTTGAATGTATCCCGTTGTCCCGGGCCCCTTCCCTAATTACTTTTTTAAAGAATACGCGCGCCCTGATCAAGGCGGCCAGGCAGGTAGATATCGTCCATCTCCAGAAATGCCATTATTATGCCGCGCTTCCGGCAGTGATCGCTGCCTATGCTGCCGGTAAACCCCTGCATTATGATTGGGATGATTGGGAAGAAAAAATATGGTTTGAATCCTGTGGCTACGGATTGAATTCCAGGCTGGTCGGATTTTCTTTTAAACTGCTGGAGCGTCTGCTCCCAGTGCTCGCGGATTCAGTATCCTGCGCCAGTAACCGTTTAAAGGAATTGAGTAAAAGATTCGGGGCTAAAGAAGAATTTATTTTTGATGCGCCGGTGGGCGCAGACCTTGATCAATTCCAGCCGGGCTTAAACCCCGGTAGGATAAAAGGAAAATACCAGCCCTTCAACAATGAGCAGATTGTTTTATACATCGGACAATTGCACGGCGCTCAATATGTTGATTTGTTTATCCGGGCGGCTAATATTGTGTTGCAAAAGTCGCCGGATGTGAAATTTTTGATTGTTGGTGAAGGTTTCCTGGAAAAGTCGTTGCGGCAATTAGTCTATGATTTGGGCCTGGAAAATAGCGTGATCTTTACCGGTTCCGTCAAACATGAAGAGATTCCTTTGTATATCGCTTCGGCCAGCGTTTGCCTGGCTCCTTTTAGAGACACGGAGGTTACACGTTGTAAAAGCCCGTTAAAAATTGTTGAATACATGGCTTCCGGTAAAGCCATCGTCGCCAGTAATGTGGGGGAGGTTGCTAAGATGTTAGGTGGAGTAGGCGTGCTTACTGCCCCGGGTGATTATCATGACCTGGCTAAAAGCATCGCTCTTTTATTAAATGATTCCCAACTCCGCCAAAATTTAGGATTGGCTGCCCGCAAAAGGGCAGAGCATAAGTATAACTGGTCCTATACCGCTCAAAATTTAATCCGAGCATACAATAAAATAGCCAAACAATCATGAAAGTAGTCTTTATCACACGCGAAGGATATCAACTATCCGGTTCAAGAGTGCGCTGCCACGGTTTTGCCCGGCAGTTAAACAAATATGGTGTCCGGACGCAAGTCCTTTCTTTTGCGGATGATCTGGGGGCGAAATATGCAGAAGAAGAATCGCAGATGGGTTGGTTTAAGAAACTGAAATATAATCTTATTGCTTTTAAGCGCCTTATCCGGGAAGATAAAAAAAGCATATTTTTTTTGCAAAGGTTAAATTACCACGCTTTAGCCCCGCTTTTAGCCAGTTTAATAAAAAAAAATAAATTAGTCTTTGATTGTGATGATTGGGATATCCGGGAAGACCCTAAATATTACCTGGGAATTTTCCCTTCTTCAAAAATGGAGTACGCCCATAGGAAAATTGCCGGGTATGCCCGGTTTTGTATCGCTTCCAGCAGTTTTTTAAATGAATATCTTAAGCCTTTTGCTAAAGGAATTTATTATTTGCCCACCGGAGTGGACACGGACCGTTTTTATCCGCGGCCCAGGCAGAATACCGACCGGATAATTTTTTCCTGGATGGGCACGGTTTATCATCAGCCGATGTTGAAAAACCTTGATTTTATCTTATCCTGCTTTACGCAGCTTGCCGGAGAGTTTGATAATATTTTTATTTATTTTGCCGGCCAGGGCAGGTATTACGATGAATTCAGAAAAACAGTCTGTGCAAATAAATTTTCCGGCAGGATAAAAGTTTTTCCCTGGATCGCCCCGGAGGATATCCCGGAATTCTTATCGGGTATTGATATCGGCCTCCTGCCTTTGATCCAGGAAAGCTGTTTTAATCAAGCTAAAAGCCCGACGAAGCTTTTTGAATATATGGCGATGGCTAAGCCGGTAGTGGCCAGCAGTACCGGAGAAGCAAAAAATATTATTTCCGACGGAATTACGGGAATGCTGGCCGCCGGACAAGACGAGTTTATCGGTAAGATGCGGTCATTGGTCCGGGACGCCCAATTAAGAAAAGCTTTGGGGCAGAATGCTTTACAGCAGGTGGAAGCTAAATATTCGCTTAATATCCTGGGTAAAGAACTTTATTCCATATTGCAGGGGGTTTAAGTGCCTGGAATTTCCGTAATTATTCCTACTTATAATAGCGCCGCTTTTATAAAATCCTGCCTGGATTCTATCCTCAGGCAGCGCCCGGAGGATATTGAAATCATCGTGATCGATAATGGTTCTCGGGATAATATTGTTTCATTCCTCAGGCAGAAATATCCGCAGATCAGAATAATTGAAAATAAAATCAATCTGGGCGCCAGCCAGGCCCGTAATCAGGGTTTAGCCTTGGCAGGCAAAGAGTGGGTGCTTGCTTTGGATTGCGACGTAGTTTTAGATGAAAATTTTTTTAAAAAAGCTTTTGCAATTATCCCAGGCCTGTCTGAACGTGTCGGCACGCTTCAGCCCCGGATATTGGATAGGCAGGGAAAGAAGGTCTATTCTGCCGGAATAGGTGCGTCTTTTTTAAAAAGGTTTCATGATATCGGTAAAGGCAGCCTGGACACCAAGAGGGTTAGGCGTCCGGCCTATATTTTCGGTGCCTGCTGTGCAACCGCACTTTACCGCCGGAAGATGCTGGAAGAGATTAAAGACCGCTACGGTTATTTTGATGAAAGGTTCTTTTTTCTTTTTGAGGATGCGGACCTATCCTGGAGGGCCCGGAAAAAAGGCTGGCTTTGTTTATCTTGCCCGGATTTAAAAAGTTTCCATCAGGGCAATAGTTCGGCGACTGCTGGAAATACCCGGCAGTACTTAAGTTTTATGAACCGCCTGCGGATGCTCTTAAAAAACCAAAATCCGCTGGTGATTTTATTTATGCTGCCGTTTTATTTAGTTTACGATTTACCGAGATTTCTGATTTTAGCGGTTAAATTCAAAGGGAAATTTCCGGATTATAAATTCCATGGCCGTTAGTGTAATCATCGTTACCTTCGGAGTAAAAGACTATCTGTCCGCCTGCCTGGGCTCATTGTTTATCCAGAGCTATCCTGCATCCGAAATTATCGTAATTGATAATTCCCCGGCACCTGGCCTGAATTTTCGGGCCGGCTACTCGGGTTTTCCGGTTAAGCTCTTGCGCAGCCCGGAGAATTTATTTTATGCCGGGGGAATGAATAAAGGGATTATTCTGAGTAAAGGTGAATTGATCCTTTGTTTGAATGACGATATTGTTTTAGATAAAAATTTTATCCGGGAGGCGGTCAGGGGTTTTGGAATAGGTCAGAATATCGGTATGGTTAGCGGAAAGATCCTGAGAGAGAATAAAAAAACCTTAGACTCAACCGGCTTATTTTTAAGCCCCTGGTGGACGGCTAAGGAGAGGGGGTATGGCCGGCAGGACTGCGGGCAGTTTAAAAAAGCAGGATTTATTTTCGGCGCCAGCGGAGCGGCGGCTTTTTACCGGCGGAAGATGTTAGATGACCTGTCAAGCCGCGGGGATTATTTTGATTCCAGTTTTAAAATGTTTTATGAAGATTTAGACCTTGCCTGGCGCGCCAACAACCGGGGCTGGCAAGGGTATTATCTGCCTCAAGCCGTAGCTTACCATGTGCGCGGTGGATCCTTCCGGCCGGATTCCGGGATCGGCCGGCCGTTTGCGCGCAGGTATTTAAGCGATGGCCTGCTCTGCCGGTTAATTAAAAACCGTTATCGGGCCATCGCGAAAAACCAAAAATTACCGGGTTTAATTTTACACCTGATTCCGATCTTGTTTTATGAAGCAGCTTCCTGGGCCTATGTTTTGTTAAGGCGTCCCCGGATGCTAAAGATGTTTTTTAAAAAGTGGGATTAGCTGCCGGAGCTGATCTTGAGGATGGTAAACAGACCCAGAACGGCCATTAACAGTCCGACATAGCGCTTTAGGGCTTTGGAAGGAGATTTTTTTACTGTCAAGGCTGCCACCGGAACAGCGCCTACCGCACAAACTATCAGCAGGCCGGCCAGTTTCCAGTCTATGGATCTGCCCGTGACCAGATAAATAATAAAGCCTACGAGGCAGGTGATCGCTTCAGCAAAAGCAGTTATCCCTACTGCGTTCTTAACCTCTAAACCGGAAACCAGCTGCCCTCCCATGACCAGCGGCCCGTAGCCGCCTCCGGAGATGCCTTTGTTAAAAGAGGCCAGCAACCCGACCGCCAGAAGCCTTTGCCAGGAAAAACGCAAAGGTTTATTAATGGTGTAAATGACCAATAGCCCCATAATCAATACCAGTGATCCGATGTAAATTGTCAGAATATTTTTAGGGATTTTTACTGCGATGACCACCGCAATAGTTACTCCTACTGCTCCCAGCATTCCTAAAAGTAAAGCGGCTTTAAAATCGTTTGAGCCTATTTTAAAATCGACATTTTTTAATTTATGGTGTGAAATACAGGCGGCGATATCGGTAAACAGTTGTGAGATCAATACTGCCGGAATTACCTTGAGCGGTTCAAAACCGATAATGATTAACAGCGGCGTCAATGCCGTGCCATACCCCATTCCCAGCCCTGAATCAAGGTATTCGCTGATAAAGGCCAAAGCTCCGACTAAAAAATTCATCGGCTATCTCCCGGAATTGACGTTTTGATTATTAGGTTTATCCAATCCGAAGATATGCAGCAGCATTGGGGTAAGATCGACGATCGCAGGATCCTGAAGCTTTATTTTTCTGTTGATGAAAATCACTCCGGGAACCAGCACCGGATCGATTAAATGGTCTCCGCTCCACTTTTTATTATTATCTTCCATAAGTTTATCCGGCACCCCCCCGACTGCGGTGCGCCAGGAGGCCCGGAAGCCTTTGGAAAAGCCGACAAATAAATCGGGGGCATCCTCAGCGTATCTGCCTGCAAAGGACTCCTGCGTGTAGACATGGTTGATTGCGGGCTGATTCTTTGCGTCTTTGATCTTTAACAGGCCGTTTTTGATTTCGGCAATCAGGTGTTTTGATTCTGCTTCGGTAACGATACCGTCTGCTTCCCGCCCGGCCTTATTTAAATAAATACCTCCGAATCCGATAGCGTAGGCTTTGGTTCTAGGCCAATCTATTCCGTCGAGGAAATCAACTGTCTGGCCAGATGTTTCTTTTAAAGACAAATACCCATTTTGCATCAGCCAGTAGTTAAGGTGTACGGTCTTTCTGAAGGAATTGAACCCATGATCCGAAATGAGTATAAATAAAGTTTTTTCGTCAGTATTTTTTAAAACTTCTCCGACAAGCGTATCGATCCTTTTGTAGTAATTGAGGATCGTGTTTTTATAAGGGCTGTTTTTTTCATAAAGCGGATGCTGCGGGTCGGTATAACGCCAGAACATATGCTGGACTATATCCAGGGTGTCAAAGTAAAAAAAGAATAATCCGTTTTTGAATTCTTTTAATCCTTCGTTTAAGATCTTTTCCCGGTCCTCAAAAATATCATCGACATGTTCCAGGAAGGCGGCTTCATCGATCCTGCCTTCTGAGAGCGCCCAAGTATCATGGGGGGTCCCCCGGGTATAATAAAGGCCGATTTTGGAGGCCAGTTTTTTAGAATAATTCTTAGGATAAGAGATAGAAAATGGGGGCTCGAAGGGGTCAAAATTGATCGGGCTGACATATAATTCGAATTCCGGAGAAACCGATTTAAGGTAGAATTTGAGGATGCCGCGTAATGTCCGCATCGGGCTGACGGCAAAAGAAACCTTATGCCACTGGCTCCATTGTTTAGCCTTTAAAAGGATATCCTGGCCCTGGAAGTTAAGCCGGGCCTCCTGCTTGTCGGCCGAGAGGGTAGCCTTTAAGGGTATCCGGATTATTCCTTCAAAATTTTTCTTGGAAAACCTTGGTCCGGGGACTTCGGTATTTACTGTGCCTTGTTTTATTTCGACATGGATGATTTTTCCCCGGCTGGTTGAGTCGTTATCCGTTAATTGCCGGGAAGTATAAAAAGTAAAACTGCCGGTATTGCCTAAGATATCTGGGGTACCCATTCCCGAGACCATTACTCCTTTAAGGTTATCAGGGGGGAAAGTGTTCGGGCAGAAATAAAAAAAACTTTCGATATTATTTTCAGACAGCATATTCCATAAAGTATTGCCTTTCCGGTACAATTTAATCACCGGATTGCGGCCCAGGTTATTGATTTCGTTGAGGGATAGGTAAAGTGAATAATCATTCGGGTTGCGCATTACAAAATCAAATATCCCGTGGTTTGCCGGGCTTAATCCCGTGGCAAAACTAGACCAGGCGACTACGGATTCTGCAGGATTGGTGGTGGCTAAAGGAGAGAAATTTCCGTTTGATGCCAGCCGGGATAGATTAGGCAGCTGGCCGGCATTGATTAATTCTTTTGCGATTGTGTAATCCATCGCATCGATTCCCAATACGATTACCCGGGTTTTGTCCGTTTTTACATGCATAATCCATCCCCCAATAATTACCGATATTAAGAGTATTATAGCAACGATCCAGAAAATACGTTTAAAAAAATTGAAAAAATTTCTCAGAAACAGCAGGATTCCCCCTAAAATAAATGCCAAAAACGCCCAGAAATATGAGGTGTTTTGCGCAAAGACAAACCCCTGATTTAAATCGACATATTTTAACAGCATAATTTTATAAGATTGTCCCTACCGCCGCAATCTTTCCCTGGTTATCGGTAAGGACAAATCTTCCTAAGTTGTTATTACCACGGTACTTTTCAATCACGACTTTATGATTAGTCCTTAAGATTACCTGGGCTAAATCATTCTGCTTAAGCCCAGAAGTTTTTTTAGGCAGAAGGTTTACCGCATCCCAGCGGTGGATAATCCGGTCGATCTTGGCCTTTTCTTTTTGAATTGTGCAGTGAAAATTAAAACTCGTATTTAGGTTAATATCTTGCGTGCAGATAAGACTCCCGGAGAAAGTTGTTTCTGTTAGTGGCAGCCGGCCGCTGCTTAAAATTTGTCCGCGCTTTGGGGTAGGGGTGTTCTTTAAGGTTATTCCGACGGCCTGCGGGGATCGGGCTAAACGGACATTTTTATCAAAATACTTTATGGTTTTTACCCGGGATATTTTTCCTGCAGGCAGGACAGATATTGTATCTCCTGCTTTTATGGCACCGGAGGTAATTATTCCGGCGGCAATATTTTTCCCTTTGCTCTTATAGATATCCTGGACCAGGAACCGGAAACTGCCGGTGTTTTTTTGGATCTGGGTATTATCGAGCAGCTCCTTTAAAAGTTTACCTTTGTACCAGGTCATCTCTTTCGATCTTTTGAATAAATTATCGCCACGGTTTGCACAAATCGGCAGGCAGGCGCCAGGAACCAGCCCTAATTTTTTAAAAACCCGAAAGATTTCTTCCCGGGTTTTTAAAAATTCAAGCTCGCTGAAGCGGCTTGAGTCCATTTTATTGATCACCGTTATAATTCTTGAGATGCCCAGGAATTTCAGGATAAAGGTGTGCCTTTTAGTCTGATCTTTAACGGATTTATTGATATCGATCATTAAAATAGCCATGTCGGCACAAGAGGCACCGGAAAGCATATTTTTTAATAGTTCCTGGTGCCCGGGGACATCAATAAAAATAATCGTGTTGTTTTTTCCCGACTTGCAGAAACACTGGGTTGTATCGATGGTCAATTCCTTTTCCCGCTCCTCCTGGAAGCTATCTAATAGATAAGCAAATTCGAAACTGCGTCCTAAGTTTTGACAAACCTGTTTGATATCGTCGACTGCTCCTTGTTTAAGTGATCCGCTTTCATAAAGATACCTGCCGATTAAGGTGGATTTTCCGGAATCAACATCTCCGGCTACGACTATTTTAATAATGTCAGGCATATTTTACATATAACCTAAAGCGCGCAGTTTCTGCATCATATAGGTTTTTTCTTTATCCTGGCAGCGCCCGGAACGTTCGGCAATTTTTGTGGTTTTAAGTTCAGCGATAATTTTGTCAATATCGGTTGCCTGGGATGGGATTGTCTGGCAGCAGCAGCGGCAGCCGATACTGCGGTAACGCCTGCCATTTTTTGCAAAATATAAATTTACCACCGGCAGTTTCTCCTGTTTGGTATACCGCCAGACGTCGATCTCCCGCCAGCCCAGCAGGGGGTGGACTCTTAAATGTCCGGATTCATCAGCGCAGGCATCGGAATATTCTGTCCACATCTCTAAGGAAGGGTTGCGCCAGTCCCATTTAAAATTTTCATCCCGGATGGAAAAAACTCTTTCTTTAGCCCGGATTAAATGCTCATCCCGGCGGATAGCCACCAGAAAAGCCTTAAGATGATAGTGCTTTGTGGCCAGCTTTAAGGCCTGAGTCTTTAGCGCCTGGCAGCAAAGGTAGCGGCCTTTTTCAGGAGACATTTTTTCCTTTAAGGCGGCAGTATTTTTGGCGATAATTAATTTAAAGCCGTATTTTTTTACCAGCCGGCTTCTGAATGCGTAGATTTCTTTGAATTTAAAAGAGGTGTCGATGTGGACTACCGGGATAGGAATTTTGCCAAAGAAAGCTTTGCGTGACAGATGGAGCAATGCGGTGGAATCCTTGCCCATGCTCCATAATAAAGCCAATTTATTGCGATATTTATGGTAGGCTTCCCTAATGATGTAAATACTTTTTGTTTCCAGGGCCGCTAAGTCCTGGCCGCCCGTGTCTTTAATCATGTTTTTGAATTTGTATTGGTTTTTAGTATAACATAAAAAATATAAGGCACAATAAATGATTTTAAGTTATACTATGAAATATGTGTAATAATAAAATGTTCATAAATTTAAGAAGTTGGGGTATTTGCAATAATGGATTATCAAGTGAGAAATAAGATTCTGCGCATTGCCGGGATGTTAGTTTTGTTGACCGCCGGGTTAGCTGGACGTCTGGCGGCCCAGGATGGCCATCTTCCCAACGTATTGTTAATTACCGTGGATTCTTTGCGGTCGGATCATTTAGGCTGTTACGGGTATAAAAAAGATGTTTCACCCAATATCGATGCGCTTGCCCGGGAGGGGTTTTTATTCAATCCGGCGATCGCCCAGGCTTCTTGGACCTGGCCTTCACTCTGTTCTTTCGTGGCCTCTTTATATCCTTCAACACTCGGAATATATTTCTGGGACCAGTATTTGCCGGCATCCATCCCTACTCTTGCGCAAAAAATAAAAGGGAAAGGTTATTCTACGGGTTTCATCAGCGAACATGGAAGCCTATCCCGGTTAAGCCAGGGATTTGATACTTTCCAAGATGCCCCGGCAGATAAATTAAGCGGCCTGACGGATAAAGCTTTGCTTTGGTTTGAAAAAAATAAAAATAAACATTTTTTTCTTTGGCTTCACTATATGGAAACACATAGCAAATATTATTGTGATTTGCCCGGTGAAAAACGCTCGGCACAGGCTCTGACTGCCAAGGCCAGGAAAGACTACAACCGTAAATACGATATGGCCGTGAGCAAAGTAGATAAGCAATTAAAAATTTTATTAGATAAATTAAGGGATTTGGGGATCTATGAAAAGACAATGGTTATTATTACTGCTGATCACGGGGAAGAGATGGGGGAGCACGGTTATTATTATACGCATGGGGGTGTCCTGTGGGATTCTCTGTTAAAGGTGCCGTTAATTTTTTCATATCCGCAATTACCTGATAAAGGCAAGATCATCCAGCAGCAGGTTCAGCTTATTGATATCGCCCCAACAATTTTAGAAATTTTAAAAATCGATCCGCCTGACAATATCGACGGACAAAGCCTTATTCCGTTAATGAATAGTCCCGGTAAGCACACAGGTAAATACGCTTTCAGTGAAGTTAAAGAAAACCTGGAAGATGCAGAAGGCTGCCCGTATCTCAGTACTACAGAATGGAAATATACTAAATGCTCGATACGGGAAGGCGGCTACAAATTAATCGCGACACTTGATCCTCAGGGCGGGGGATATGAACTATATGACCTGGAAAATGACCCTCAGGAATCAAGGAATATCGCTGTGATGGAAATAAAGCAGTTATCGGCCTTAAAAACAAAATTAGAAGATTGGTTAAACCGCCCCACCCTGAAAATACCCGTTTTAAAAAAACCGCTTGCTGAGCCAACCAAAGAAAGATTAAAGAGCTTGGGGTATTTACAGTAACTGTTTTTAGCTATACAAGCATTTCTGCATGCAAAATAAAACCCGCATAGTCATTTTTAGAAATAAAAGATTTTGACAATTCCAGGTTATCCCTTAGAATAACAAGTGCAATTTATGCGCGGGTGGTGGAATGGCAGACACGCAAGCATGAGGGGCTTGTGCCGAAAGGCTTGGGGGTTCAACTCCCCCCTCGCGCACCAATAATTTTTAAGGCCTTTTTTCCCGCTTATCTTTAACGTAGTTGCTTTTCTCCATGCTTTTGGCTAGCTTCTTTAGTTCCGCCCCGATCTCTCCGATCTGAGCCACGTGTGTGATTTCCCGCAGCTGGTTGGTCACTACTCCGATAGAAATCGAAAGCAGAGGGATCTTGTGGATCTTGCTCTGCCGGTCATAGCCGATGATAAAACCATTCTCCCGGTCCTCCTGGTTGTAGAAGGAAGGAGAGATCTTATCAAAATCAGCGATGACTTTTTCGCAGATTTTATCCGAAACTTCCGGGGTAGTAATAATTACAAAATCATCTCCGCCGATATGGCCGACAAAATCATCAGGGTTGCCGAATTCTTTCGTGGCGCCTAATAAAATCCGCGCTGTTTCACGGATCACTTCATCCCCGTGTTCAAACCCGTATTTGTCATTAAAGGCCTTAAATTTATCCAGATCGATATAGCAAACCGCAAACTGATTTTTTTTATCGATACAGTCGGAGATAGCGTTGATAATGGCGACATTGCCCGGCAGGCGGGTGAGGGGGTTGGCTTCCAGGTCTCTTTGGGTCCGCCTGAGCACCATGCGGATCCTGGCCAGAAGTTCCTTTGGTTCAAAAGGTTTGACAATATAATCATCTGCCCCGGCTTCGATCCCGTCGATCTTATCACTGACTTCTCCTTTACCGGTGACCATGATCGTCGGTAAGTGCTGTAAGAGCAGGTCTTTTTTGATCACATTGCAGACTTGCCGGCCGTCCATCTTGGGCATCTTATAATCCAAGAGCACCAGGTCTAAGGGTTTTGAGCGGATGATTTTTAATGCCTCTTCGCCGTCGGCCGCTTCGATGACTTCATAATTTTCCTCCCCTAGAGTAAGTTTAAGGATATCCCGGATATCCGGGTCGTCATCAGCAATCAGAATTTTTATGCCCATAATTTTTTTAAGCAGCGTTCAGGGTAAAACTGAAGGTTGAGCCTTCGCCGACCTTGCTTTTTACCCAGATTCTTCCCTGGTGCGCCTCGACAATATGTTTGACTAAAGCCAGGCCCAGGCCAGTGCCTTTTACCTCCTGGTTGATTTTGTTATCGACGCGGTAGAATTCTTGGAATAAATTATCCTGTGCGTCTTCAGGAATTCCAAACCCGGTATCTTTGATATTGATTTGAATGGTTTTATTTGTGCGGCTGGCAATGATCTCAATTTTACCGTTTTGAGGGGTAAATTTGTAGGCATTCCCCACCAGATTAATAAAAACCCGTTCAATCTGGCCGCGGTCAGCAAATATCTCCTGGCAGTCATCCGGGATATTGCTGTTAAAGCTGATATTTTTACTCTTAAACTGCTCAGAGAAAAGGTCGGCGATCTTTTCGCAGATTGCCGGCAGGCTCAGCGGCTCCTTTTTAATCTCCACTTTTCCGCTTTCGATCCGTGAGATATCTAACAGGTCATTAACCATGTGGACCAGCTCATCGCTATGGCGGTTGATTTTTTCCAGGCGGCTGCGTACCTCCTCCGGCAGGGCCCCTAATTTGCTGGTCAGCAAGATCGCGGCATATCCTTTGATCGAGGTAAGCGGAGTCCGGATCTCATGGGAGCCGCTGGAGATAAAATCGCTTTTGCGCTTGCTGATTTTTTCTACTTCCTGCAGGGCCTGAGTCAGCTGGCGGGTTCTTTCTTCCACTTTGATCTCCAGCTCCTGTTGCGACCTCCAGGTTTTTTCAAACAGCCGCGCGTTGTCTAAGGTCTGGCCGATTTGATTAGCCAGGATGCTGATAAACTCCTGGTCTCCTTTGGTGATGGAGCTTTCGGAATTTTGGGTGCCGACAAAGATGAAACCCTGGTCTCCTTCCTGGGCCAGCACCGGGCAGATAATAAAAGAGCGTACTAAAAACAGGTGACTGAAGGAGCTTTTAGATATGCCGCCTTCGGCGATAAATTCCGAGGAAATTGTCTCTCCCTTTTCGATTAAATTCAGAAAATAGTCTCTATTGGTGTTCACCGCGGTTTTGATTTTATTGGCTTCATCCTGGGTGTATCCTAAAGCCAGGTAAAGGTGAAATTCTCTTTCCAGGCTCTTCCATAAAAAGGCCAGGGATTTTTCAAATCCCAGTTCTTCTACATGCTGGTTATTGATTTTTTTAAAGATCTGCTGTTCCTCCAGGGTAGTGGAGATCTCCCGGGATAATTTTTGCAAAGTATCTAATCCGGAGATTTTTTTGTCCAGTTCTTCCTGGGTTTTGTTCAGTTCCATGTCGGTGCGCATAATCAGTTTAGCCTGCTCATCCATCTCCGCCAGCGAAAAATTCAGGGTTTCAATCCGGCTGTTGAGTTCTTTGATCCGCTGATTCCTGTAAATTAAAGATACTCCCAGAATAATAAAAAGTAAAAGGATACCCAAAAATGCAAAAGAGCCCATATTATTCTCCTATGGCTAAAATATTGATGCTTTGATTATGAAAATAGGTGCGCCCCAGGTAATCGATCGCTTTTAACGGGGCCTGTTCACCGTTGGTGTAAATTCCGATTAAAGGAGTTTCCTTACCGAAGATTTCCTTGATAATATAAAGCTCGGTATCATTTTGCTTTCTCAAGATAGACATCCTGGCCGCCGAATCAAAAACCAGCAGGAATTTTACTTTCTGCGGCGCCAGGTTTTTCTTGGCTTCTTCACAAGCTGCTACCGTTGCCGCCAAACGGGAATCTTCCGTGCTGATCATCAGCCTGATTTTACTGTTTTGCGGGATATCTCCCTGGGTAATTAAGGCCCCATCCTCTCTGATCGAGATGATATTGCGCAATAAGTATTCCTTTTCTCCGGGCAGATAAATTCCTAGCGGATAATAAATAGATATCCGGCGCAGCTCTTTGGTCAGCTCCGGAGTTTTTTTGGCGAAATAGTCCTCGTAAAGCTTTACTGCCGGCTCACCGTCGATCTCCATGATTACATTGCCTTCGGAAGCAGTAATCAGGCGCATTTTGCCTAAAGGTTTCCAGCCGTGCTTGGTGCTGAAACCGAAATTAAATTTTCCTCCGAAAATCACCCCGCTGCAGGATTCAGAGAGGATCTCCCGGTTGACATATTGATAAGTCTTATGATTTTGGAAATTATCCGAAGCGGAAGCGCCCAAAAGCGGAAAACTGTTGCCCAGGGTTGTCTGGAGCCCGTTAATTAAGGGTGTGCCGGCGGTGATCAATTTATCCGATAAAATTATACTTAAGCTGCGGGGTGTATTTTTAAAACCGAATAATAATTTTGTCCCCAATTCCTGCCCGGATAAAAGCGGGTTTTTTTTGTCCAGCTCGGTGACTGCAGCGATATTAAAAAATGCCTGTTTATTCAAACTAAGAAGTAAAACAGCAAATCCGTGTTTAAAAACCCCCTGGTTGGTCATGATCCCCAGGCTGCTGCAACCTAAGATCGGGGTTTCTCTTAATAAATTATTAGCTGTTTTTAGCACTAAGGGGTGCGCAAACTCTATAGAGGTGAAGATAAAAGCCAGGGATACCGGAAAGTTGCCCAGCCCGATCGCGGCCTGGCCGATGGCTTCATTAGCGGCTAAAATTGGATCTTTGAGTTGGCTAAACCCCAAGCTTACTTTCATCGTTTCAGTATATAGCGCAAATATATGAGGGTCAATAAAATTCTCCGTACCAAGTTCCTTATTGACTAAAAAGATGATTATAGTAAAATGACATTCTAACATTTGGCCCCATCGTCTAGCCTGGTCA
>CAZEBD010000004.1:13510-35789 GCA_964510625.1 uncultured Planctomycetales bacterium | reverse complement strand
CTTGGCAAGGTAGCACTCTACCAACTGAGTTACTCCCGCAAAACTTTTCAATGGGCGGAAGAGGATTTGAACCTCCACGGGTTACCCCAATAGCTCCTAAGGCTATCGCGTCTGCCAATTTCGCCATCCGCCCGGATTCCTCAATCCACCGACTAATAAACTTTGATAATTACGGTTATGTAAGCGTGTATCATTCACACGCGAACAAACCGTAATTATCAACTTTATTGAGCCTCCCGCGACTCGAACGCGGCACAACCACATTAAAAGTGTGGTGCTCTACCGGATGAGCTAGAGGCCCAAATTTAAAATTCCAATACTTCCTTCTCTTTAACTTTTAAGAGCTCGTCAATCTTAGCAATATATTTATCCACGACCTTCTGTAATTCATCGACCCCGCGGAATTTTTCATCTTCCGAAACCAGCTTATCCTTTTCCAATTTCTCCACAGCTTCTTTGGCATCCCTTCTGATCGTGCGCAGGGAGACCCGTCCGTCTTCAGACATTTTATGTAAAAGCTTAGCCATCTCCTGGCGCCTCTCTTTAGACAACTGCGGAACAGAGATGCGGATAACCTTTCCGTCATTAGACGGGCTGACGCCTAAGTTAGATTTCAGGATCGCTTTCTCAATCTCGGCGATCGCCGTCAGATCCCAGGGCTGGATCACAATCAAATGCGCATCCGGAGCTGAAATCGCAGCCAGCTGCTTTAACATGGTCGGAGTCCCGTAATAGTCAATGTGCAGCCCTTCCACCAAACTCGGAGATGCCCGGCCGGTCCTTACTTCATGAAATTGGCGAGTCACCGACTCAAAAGCTTTTTTCATCTTTTCTTCAGTAGCCTGAATGACCTCTTTGACAGACATCTTAAGTTTTCCTTTCCTTAATTTAGCGGACGACCGTACCGATTTTTTCCCCTAAAACCACCCGCTTGATATTTCCCAAGCGGGTGAGATTAAAAACTACAATCGGTAATTTGTTATCCATACACAGGCTGATGGCAGTAGCATCCATAACCTTGAGCCCTTTTTTCAGCACATCGATATATTTTAACTGCATAAATTTTTTGGCATCTTTGACCTTCATCGGATCAGCCGAATATACCCCATCGACCTTAGTAGCTTTAAGGATGGCGTCGGCATTAATCTCCATCGCCCGGAGTGCGGCAGCGGTGTCGGTAGTAAAATAAGGATTGCCCGTCCCGGCAACAAAGATGACTACCCGGCCTTTTTCCAAATGGCGGATCGCCCTTCTTTTAATGTAAGGCTCGGCAATCTTTTGCATTTCGATCGCCGTCATAACCCGGGTCGGCACACCGGCCTTCTCCAGGGCATCCTGCAAAGAAAGCCCGTTGATTACCGTTGCCAGCATGCCCATATAATCGGCGACACTGCGGTCTAAATCCAGGCCGCGGCAAGCAGTATTCTCCTGGCCGCGCAAAATATTACCGGCGCCCAGGACCACCGCAACATCCACGTTCAGATCCCTGACCTCTTTAATCTGGCGCGAGATATCCATCAGCACCAAAGGGTCTATCCCGTGGGTCTTTTTACCCTGGAGCGCTTCACCACTAAGTTTTAAAACGATTCTTTTGTAAGCCGGCCTGACCATTTATTCGCCAATTTTGTAGCGGATAAACCTGCGGATAACGATATTCTCACCTAATTTAGCCACAATACTGCCTAAATAATCCTTAATCGTTAACCCCGGGTCTTTAACAAAAGCCTGCTCTAATAAACAGGCGCGTTTATAATATTCTTCTTTATTTTTTTCATGTTTTAAGGCATCTATCGGCACATCCTCGGTCTTGATGTATTCCGGGCTGGTCGCGGCAATCTGCATCGCCAGGTCCTTGGTAAACTTCATAAAATCCTCATTCCTGGCGACAAAATCCGATTCGCAGTCGACTTCCACCAGGACGCCGATTTTATTGCCGTGATGGATATAGGAATCAATCCTGCCTTCTTTAGCTGCCCGGCTCTGTTTTTTGGCGGCGATCTCCAAGCCCTGCTTGCGTAATAATATTACTGCCTGTTTAATGTCCCCCTTGGCCTCCTCCAAAGCTTTTTTACAATGCGCTACACTGGAACAGGTCAGATCTCTTAATTCCTTAATTGCATTAACTGAATTTTTCAACTTACACCTTCTCTTTCGTCAATAATAAGTATTATTTTTTTCTTAATTTAAGTTTGGCATCGGCAGCGGCTTTGAGATGACCTTTTTTAGCGGAAGCATCCGCATCCGCCGGCTGGCTGTCCTCAACGATCTCTTCGATTTCTTTGATCTTAATCTCCTCTTCCGGCAAAACCTCCGGGACAATATCGCCGCTTTTGGCTTCCTGGACTTTGACCCCTTCCTGAGCCAGATAAGATAAAAATTTCTTCCTTCCTTCGATGATCGTATCGGCAATAATCGTGACGATCGTGCGGATAGATTTAGTGGCATCGTCATTACCGGGAATCGGGTAATCCACCAGGTCCGGATTAGAATTTGTATCGATCAGGCCGATGATCGGAATCCCTAAGCGCCGTGCTTCGTGGACTGCCGTTTCTTCTTTCTTGGTATCCACGACAAAAGCGGCTTTAGGCATCTTATCCATCGGCACGATCCCGGAGAAATTTTTATTAAGCTTAGTCAGCTCTTTTTCCAGGCGGGCGATCTCCTTTTTGGTCAGCTTATCGAAGGTCCCGTCCGTACGCATCTTTTCGATGTCTTTTAAACGGTTAATGCTCTTTTTGATCGTCGCAAAATTAGTCAACATCCCGCCGGGCCAGCGGTCGGTTACATAATACATACCGCAACGGATGGCCTCCTGCTTGATTACATCCTGGGCCTGTTTTTTCGTCCCGACAAAAAGAATAAACTCACCTTTAGAGGTAATTTCGGTTAAAAAATCCCGGGCAGCGTTAATACACTGCTCGGTTTTTTCCAGGTCAATAATGTAGATCCCGCTTCTTGACCCGAAAATAAATTTCTTCATCTTGGGATTCCAGCGTTTAGTCTGGTGGCCAAAATGCACACCTGCTTCTAAGAGCTGCTTGATTAATTCTGATGGCACGTCTTTTATCCCCCTATTCTTCTCTCCCGGCTTGCCTTAAATAACCGGGATTGCTTCGATTTCGAAAGCTGATTTGGTTAATAATTTTTCTTTCTTAAGGCGGTAGAAAGTTAATCGGGTAATTATAGCAAAAATTTAATTATTTGCAACATCATTTTTGTAATTCCTGAGCCGTATAAAGCCGCTGATACAACCCCCCTTTTTCCAGTAGCTGGCTGTGCGTGCCCTGTTCAACGATCAATCCTTTATCCAGGACAACAATCCGGTTGGCATTCCTGACCGTAGAAAGACGGTGGGCGATCATAAATACCGTCCGTCCGCTGACTAAATGGTCCAAAGCCTCCTGCACAATCCGTTCAGAGGTAGAATCTAATTGCGATGTAGCTTCATCCAAAATTAATATCGGGGCATTCTTTAACAGCGCGCGGGCAATCGCGATACGCTGGCGCTCTCCCCCGGAGATCATCACCCCGCGGTCACCGATCACCGAATCATACCCTTGCGGGCAATTAAGAATAAAATCATGCGCGTGGGCAAGCCGGGCGGCTTCCTGGATCTGCTCCAGAGAAGCACCGGGCAGGCCATAAGCAATATTGGCGCGGATGGTATCATTAAAAAGCATGGTTTCCTGGTTAACAATACCGATCTGGCTGCGTAATGACTTCAGGCTAAACTCCCGGATATCGATCCCATCGATTAAAACCGATCCTTTCTGCGGGTCGTAAAAACGCGGAATCAGGTCGACTAGGGTGCTTTTTCCTGAACCGCTGGGGCCGACGATTGCCAACATCTGTCCATATTCCACATCTAAATCCACCCCTTTCAGAATTTGCGTATCGGCATAACTGAATCCGATATTTTCAAACCTGATATTCTTCTTAAAACCGCTTAAAACCTTTGCCGGATGAGCCTCTTTTACGCTGGGCTCAGTCTCCAGGACCTCATGGATGCGCTCGCTGGCGGCCATCCCCTGTTGATTTAAGGCATTCACCTGGCTTAATTTTTTAAACGGCCGGATCAAAGACAAGAGCGACCCCAAAAAAAGCCCGAAGATGCCAAAGGAGAGCCGGCCGGCGATTACTTCGCGGCCGCCCCAGAAAAAAACTAAAACACCCACAAATACTCCTAATAACTCCGTAGCAGGATTAAGCAAAAGCGACCGTTTGATGCTCTTCATGCAAAGCTTATAATAATCAGAATTTACCCGGTTAAACTTACTGACCTCATGCTCTTCCATATTAAAAGCCTTAACGATCCTGGCCCCCATAATCGTTTCATAAAGGAGGGAATTGGTATCGGCGATCTTTTCCTGGGAACGTTTGGAAAGTTTTCTTAAGGCCTTGCCGACTTTAATGATCGGCAAACTGATCAGGGGCAGGAAGACAAAAACGATTAAAGCCATCTTGAAATAAATAAAAAAGATGACCGTCGCAAAAATAACCACCTGCAGGCTCTGATAGATAAGATCCGTTGAACCGTAGGAGACGGCATTCTCGACGATCTTGACATCATTGGTAATCCGTGACATCAGCTCTCCGCCCCGCTTGTGCGTAAAATAATCCAGGGATAACGACTGGATCTTAGTGTAAAGCTGGCTTTTAATATCCCGGATTACCCTTTGGCCGATATCCGACATAAGATAACTTTGAAAAAAGCCAAAAACGCCTTTGAATAAAAATAGCAGCAGGACAGCCACCAACATATAGTTAAGCAGCACCTGCGGAGGAGTATTATTGATTTTATCCACAAAAGCCAGTAAAAAATCCGGCAATTTAGTCGGCACAATGATCTTTTTGTTCGTCAAAACCCTATCGGCTAAGGGGACCATCATCCCCAAAGAGACTCCGTCAAACACCGCCGATACCCCCATACAGACGGTGGCAATCAAAAACTGCCACTTATAAGGCCTGACAAATTGCAGTAACTTAAGGTAATTCTTCATCTTTTGCCTTTCATTAATACCCTTGAGGAAAGTATTTTAACACACCCCCTAAACCATAGCAAACCTTTTATTGTATTATTTTAGTTGAAAGAAAACAGGTACTTTGCTATTATTATTGAATGAATAAATTAAGAGTAGGCGTAATCGGAGTCGGACATTTAGGCAGTATTCATGCTAAAATTTATAAGCAGATACCCGGATGCACATTAGCCGGCGTATGCGACTCAGACCCGGCCAGGCTTAAAGAAGCATCCCATTCTCTGCGGGTACCTGGATATGCTGATCCGGCAGAACTTTTCGGTAAAATCGATGCCGCTAGTGTTGTGGTGCCTACCCGCCTGCATTACCAGGTATCCGAAGAGCTGCTTAAGCACAATATACACCTTTTGGTTGAAAAACCGTTTACGGTTAATCTCAAAGAAGCGGACCGGCTGATCGAGCTGGCCAAAAATCAGGGGTTAATCCTGCAGGTCGGGCACATTGAAAGGTTTAACTCCGCCTTTAATGCTACCCAAAAAATAATCAACAATCCCAAATTCATCGAATGCCACCGGCTCTCTTCTTTTCCCAACCGCTCCCTTGATGTCGGCGCGGTCCTGGATATCATGATTCATGATATCGATATCGTCCTGGGGCTGGTCAATTCCCCCTTAGAAAAGGTTGAATCCGTAGGCATCAATGTCCTGACATCCTTAGAAGATATCGCTAATGCCCGCTTAACTTTTAAGAACGGCTGTATCGCTAATCTCACGGCCAGCCGGATCTCTGATGAAATCATGCGCAAAATCCGCATCTTTCAGGAAAATACCTATATATCTTTAGATTATAAGAATGCCGAAGCAAACGTCTACCGAAAACTGGCGGATAAAATCACCAAAGAACGCCTGCCGATTGAAAAAGAACAACCCTTACAGAAAGAATTAGCATCCTTTGTAGATTGCGTGGCCAATAAAAAGGAACCGCTGGTAACCGGCGTCGTAGCCAGAGAAGCCCTGGCCGTGGCTTTAACCATCCAAAACCAAATATGGCAGAAATAAAAAAATTCCTGATTATTTGCGGAGAGCCTTCCGGAGACCTTTTAGCGGCAAACCTGGTCGAGGCGATCCAGAAGCTTAACCCCCAGGCCAAATTTTACGGCGTCGGAGGATTAAGGCTGGCTAAAACACAAACCGAAATCTTCTATGACATCAAAGAACTCTCGGTAATGGGGTTCTTTGATGTTTTAAAGAAACTACCCCGCTTTTTAAAACTAAGAAAAATCGTCTTAAAAAAACTCGAACAACTTAAACCCGATGCTCTGATTTTAGTCGATTTCTCAGGTTTTAACCTGCGCCTGGCTAAAGCGGTCAATAAACGCCTGCCGGTCATTTACTATGTCAGCCCGCAGATCTGGGCCTCCCGGGAAGGGCGCATAAGCTGCCTGAAGAAATTTATCTCTTTAATTGTGGTATTATTTAAATTCGAGGAGGAATTTTACCGGCAAAGACAGATGCAGGCCTCCTGGGCCGGGCATCCCTTAATTGATCTGGTAAAACCCGGCTCGGATAAACAGGATTTCCTGGAAAGTTTCGGCATGGATGCGGCTAAAAAAACTATTGCCCTGCTTCCCGGATCGCGAAAGCAAGAGGTAAAATTAATCCTGCCCTTAATGCTAAACAGCGCCCGGCTGATTAATCAGGCAATCCCCCAGACCCAGTTTATTATCGCTAAAGCTCCTAACCTGGATACGAAAATTTACCTAAAAGCCTGCAAAAATTTCAACTTAGACATCAAAATCGCCGATAACCGGACCTATGACTGCCTGAATATCTGCCAGGCCAGTATTGTCTGTTCGGGAACCGCTACTTTAGAAGCCGCAATCGTCCAAAAACCTTTTATTGTCGTATATAAAACCAACCTGTGGAATTATTTACTTTACCGGCCGCTGGTAAAAATACCTTATATCGGTTTAGCCAATATTATCGCCGGCAGGACAGTAGTGCCGGAATTTATCCAATTCAGGGCCCGGCCTAAACTGATGGCCAGGGCAATTATCGAACTCCTCCAAAATCCCTTGTGTGCACAGAAGATGAGCCAGGAGCTTGGATCGATCAAAGAAACACTGGGCCCTTCCGGAGCAGCGCAGCGGGCAGCTAAAATAATCCTAGATTTCCTAATTTAGGGACGGTTCTCAACTCAAAGGAAAAGTGTCCCCCCAAAAGGGACAGTTTAGCTTTGTCTTGAGAACCGTCCCTATTTAGCGGAGTTGATACGTTCGTCAATCGGCGGGTGGTCAAAAAAGAAAAATTTGATCAGCGGATGTGGATTACGGTCAGCTAAATTCTGCGCCGCCAGCTTTTCCATTAAACTGATAAACGCCTGGCGGTTTTGGGTGACTTTCAGGGCAAGGCGGTCGGCATCTTTTTCAAACCTGCGGCTGACTAACCCCTCTAAAGGCCCAAAGATAATCCCAAAAAGCATAAAATAAAGAAAAACCAGCGGCATCCCGGATAGCTGAGTAAGCGCGCCTATTTTAAAAATCCCCAGAGTATAAATACTGGTCTTAGCAATCAGATAAAATAACCCCAGGCTGACTAATGAATTTACCGCGATCAATTTAATAATATGCTTGAGCTGATAATGCGCAAATTCATGCGCCAGGATTATCTCTACCTCATCATAAGTATATTTATCTTTTAAAGTATCAGCTAAAAGCACCCGGCGGGTTCTGCCCATACCGGTAAAGGCGGCATTAGCTTTAAGTGTTTTTTTACTTAAATCTATTTCAAAGACATCCATTAACTTTACCCGCATTTTAGCTGCCAGATCAAGAATTCTCTGCCGTAACGCCGCATCCTCTAATTTTTTATATTTAAAAAACAACGGAATAATCAGAAGCGGAGCAAGTTTGGCCAAAAGCACGTTAAAGAAAATCCAAAAGATCCATACCGCCAGCCACCACCACGGGCCGAATTCAGCCAAGATCAGATAAAAAGATAAGACCATGATCAAAGAGATCAAATAACCTACGATCCCGCTTTTTAACTGGTCTATCCACCAGGCCGGCAATTTCTGTTTAGTCAGATTAAATTTATGTTCTAAGATAAAACCGGAATAAAAACTAAACGGCAGGTTCAACAGGTAAAAGGCCAGCAAAATAACCAAAAGATAGCCGGCAATCGATAAGTATCTGGGCAGGGCAAAGCCGTTAAATACGCCTTCCAGGCGCAAAGAAAACCCTGATCCTAAAAAAATCAGGAGCAGGGCTAAGCTGTAAAATATATCGATTATATTTAAGGTATACTTCTTGAGCGCATAGCTTTTGGCTAGACTCGGCATCTTACTTCTTGGCGGCTTTGGCTACCGGGGCTACATTAATAAATGTGCGTAACTTCCCGTGGCTGGTTTTTTTGCGCGTAAAATAAACCTTGCCCGGGCAGGCCGCAAATAAAGTGCCTAAACCGCGCACATTGACTCCGGCCTTATAAGTATCCACGCCGCGGACCAGGATCCCGCCGGTTTTAACCAGTTTTCCGCCGCTGGCCTTCATCGCTTTATCTTTTTTGGGAGTTGAAAAACCACCAGTCATTTTATTATGTCCTTTCGTTATGTTTATTGGGTAAAAACTCACACCTTAGATCAACCGGAAAGAATATTACCACAAATCCTTTAATTAAGCAATACCTCTTGGTCTTTATCCGGGATCTCTACCGCCAGCCCTTTAGCAGTAAGTATGCCCGCCAAAACCTGCGACTGCTCAAATTCCCCATGCACTAAATAAATGCGTTTAAGCGGCAGGCACCCCTCTACAAACTCCAATAATTCCGCCTGGTCGGCATGCCCGGAAAAAGAGTTGATCACCACAACTTCCGCGTTTAATTCATACTCCACTCCGAATATTTTAACAAAAGGGGTTTTCTCTACAATCCGGCGGCCTAAAGTATCCTGGGCCATATAGCCGACGACTAAAATCATATTGCGGGAATCCTCGATATTATTCTGCAGATGATGCAGGATCCGCCCGGATTCGCACATCCCGCTGCCGGCGATAATGATCATCGGCCGCTTGTCCATATTCAGGGCCTTAGATTCCTTCTGCTCGCGGATAAAACGCAGGTTTAATAATTCAAAGGGGTTATCCCCCCGGCTAAACGCCTGGCGGGTCTTTTCGTTCAGGAAATCCGCATGAAATTTAAAAAGATCGGTAATGTTGGTGGCCAGGGGGCTATCCACGTAAATCGGTACCGAGGGAATAATCTTTTCTTTTAATAATTCGTTTAAAAAATAGATCACCTCCTGAGTACGCTCCAAAGTAAAAGACGGGATGAGTACTTTGCCCCCTCTTTTTACCGCGCGAGATATCGCCTCCCTTAACTTTGACTGCGCCTCATCGATCGGACGGTGGAGCCGCCCGCCATATGTAGATTCTAAAATTAAATAATCCAACCCCTTAGGAATCACCGGATTACCTAAAAGCGGCAGGTTTTTCCTGCCCAGGTCCACGGCGTAACCTAAACGGATAAAGCGCTGGCCGTCTTTAATCTCCAGGACTACCAGGCCGGAGCCCAAAATATGCCCGGCATCCACAATCGTCGCAAAGACATCCTTAGCGATACAAAACCTTTGATTATAAGCGATCGAACGGAAGATCCGGGTGGCTTTGGAGGCCTCTTTGGCAGTGTATAAAGCCTTGCGTAAAGGCAACCCCAGGCGCCGGTTGATCTTATTTACATAACGCACATCCTCTTCCTGGATCTTGCCGGAATCTACCAGCATCAGGTCAGCCAGGTCTTTGGTCGCCGAGGTGGTATAGATCTTGCAACGTAACCCTTGCTTGATCAGATTGGGAATATTGCCGCAATGGTCGATATGCGCATGCGACAGAACCATGGCTTTGATCGTGCGTGGGTTATAATGAAAAGTAGTATTAATTTTATAGAAATCTTGGCGGTGCCCCTGAAAAAGCCCGGCGTCAAGCAGAATCTCGGTGCTGCCAGCGGAAATCAAGTGGCTGGATCCGGTAACTGTCCGGGCACCTCCTAAAAATTTGATCTTAATCGGCATAATTTTAAAAAGCTTTAGGTAACAAAAAGGTTGCGGGAAGAAAATTTTCCGTCCGTGGTCAGGTTTACTCCTAAACGTTTTAAACCTACCTCATCACCCGGGGTCGGGATATGCGTCATATGCACCTCACAGTTTTTAAGCTGCCCCAGGTTTTTCATCGCCAACTCTGCGGTATGGCTGGTCGCCGCGCTGATGGCAAGAGCGATCAGACATTCCTCCAAATCCAGGTTTTCCGAATCCGATTTGAGAATATCTTTCTTAAGCTTGGCAATCTGGCTGATCACGTGTGGGCTGAGCAGCAATATTTCATCCGGAATATGCGCTAACTCTTTAAGCGCATTCATCACTAAGCTTGAAGCCGCATGCATAAGTTTAGAATTTTTCCCTGTGATAATCTGGCCGTTATCCAGCTGCATTGCCGCCCCGCAAAATATTCCATCATGGCCTTTGTTCAGTTTTTCGGCTTGATCGGCGGTTTTTCTGGCTACTTCAACCACTAACCGGTCGGTAACCTTGACCCCCATCTCTTCCATCAAAGAAACCACCCTGTCTACGGTTTCTTTTTTCTCGATCCCCAAAACATATTCACTGTTATACCGGAAATAGCGCCGGATCAATTCCTGTTTAGCCGCCTCCTGGACTACCGCATCATCGACGATCCCGAAACCGGCGCGGTTGACCCCCATATCCGTAGGGGAATTATAAGTAGGAAAATCTTTGGTAAAAATCCGGTTAAGCATCAGCTTTAAAATCGGGAAACTTTCCACATCCCGGTTATAGTTGACCGTACTCTGGTTATATTTCTCCAGATGGAACGGGTCGATCAGGTTAAAATCCTGAATATCGGCAGTCGCGGCTTCATAAGCAACGTTGACCGGATGTTTAAGCGGCAGGTTCCAGATCGGGAATGTCTCAAATTTGGCGTAGCCGGCGTTAATCCCGCGTTTGTGTTCATGAAAAAGCTGCGACAGGCAGGTAGATAATTTTCCGCTGTTGGGGCCCGGGGCAGTGACCACGACAATGGGGTTTTTGGTCTGCACATAATCATTGCGGCCAAACCCCTGATCGCTGACGATTGCATCCACATCCGCCGGATACCCGTCGATCGGATAGTGCAGATAAACTTTTACTCCGCGGCGCTCTAACTTATTTTTGAAGATCACCGCCGAAGGCTGATTGGCAAAACGGGTAATCACCACCGCCAGAATGCCTAATCCCCATTTTCTTAAGTCATCGATTAATTTTAAGGTTGCCGCGTCGTAAGTAATCCCAAAATCCCCGCGCACCCTGCCCTTTTCGATATCCGAGGCATAAATAGAAAGCACAATGTCGATTTTATCTTTCAGGCACTGCAATAACCTGATCTTCACATTAGGGTCGTAACCCGGCAGGACGCGTGCGGCGTGATAATCGAAGCAGAGCTTACCTCCGAATTCCAGATAGAGCTTATTATCGAAATTCTTTACCCGGTCTAAGATCGAGGCGGTTTGGTCGGAAAGATACTTTTCGTTATCAAAACCTGTTTTTTTAGTCATATTTTGCCTGATTATTAAGCATATTGTATTACAGGTTAAACTGTTTGTAAAGATAATTGGAAACTTGTTTTGAGTTTTTAAAAAATCGCTTAGCGGTCGTAAGTAGAATAGAAATAAGGGGTGGCGGCCTTGAATTCCGCGGCGCAGGTATCCACTAATTTAAAATCTACGGTAATCTGCATTGATTTTCTCAATTCCCTGACTTTTTTCTCATCTAAAGATAAAATCTTACCCAGCTGCTGGTCGCTAAAACCATAATCCTTGGCTTTCTTCAGCAGCTCTTTAGTCAAACCGGTTTTATGCTTAATCAATTCCTTTTCGCAATCAATGATCTCTTTAATGTTATGCAAAAACCAGCGGTCAATCTTAGTCAGGCCATGTATCGAATCCATATCTAATCCGGCGCGGAAGGCATCCCCGATATAAAAAATCCTTTCGGCATTGGGCTGCCTGAGCTTAGACTTGATCTTATCCAAAACTTCATTATCGATCTTGATCTCTTCAGGATTTTTAAAAAGAATACTCTCCAGGCCGAATTTTTTAAGCTCAAGGGCGCGCAGGCCTTTTTGCAGGGCCTCTTTAAATGTCCGGCCGATGGCCATTGCCTCACCCACCGATTTCATCGATATGCCCAAAGTGCTTTCTGCCAAAGCAAATTTTTCAAAAGTAAAGCGCGGAATCTTCACCACGCAATAATCGATCGCCGGTTCAAAACAAGCAGGAGTCGAACGGGTAATATCGTTAGGGATCTCATCTAAAGTATAGCCTACGGCAAGCTTAGCGGCGATTTTAGCGATCGGAAACCCCGTGGCCTTAGAAGATAATGCCGAGCTGCGGGAGACCCTGGGGTTCATTTCAATCACCACCATCCGCCCGGTTTGCGGATGTAGGGCAAACTGAATATTGGATCCACCGCAAGAAACGCCAATCTCCCGGATGCAGGCCATCGCCGCATTACGCATCAACTGATATTCTTTATTGGTCAAGGTCTGGATCGGGGCAACGGTAATACTGTCTCCGGTATGCACACCCATCGGGTCAAAATTTTCAATCGTGCAGATAATTACCACGTTATCTTTTAAATCACGCATCACCTCCAGCTCAAATTCTTTCCAGCCGATCACCGACTCCTCTACCAGGATCTCGCTGATAATACTGGATTCTAATCCGCGCTTGGCCAAAACTTTAAACTCTTCGAAATTATAAGCAATCGATCCTCCGGTGCCGGCCAAGGTGAAACTAGGCCGGATGATCAGCGGAAAACCCACCTCCTTGGATACGGAAATCGCCTCCTGGAGGTTATAGGCGCGGCCGCTTTTAGGCAAATCAAGCCCAATCTTTTTCATTGCCGCTTTGAATAACTGGCGGTCCTCACCTTTTTTAATCGCCTGAATATCGGCGCCGATGGTTTCAACCTTATATTTTTTTAATACCCCTTTTTGCGCCAGGCCGATGGTCGCATTTAAAGCCGTCTGCCCGCCCAGGGTAGGTAGGAGCGCATCCGGCCGCTCTTTAGCGATGATCTTTTCGATGGTCTCCACATTAATCGGCTCAATATAAGTTTTATCGGCGATCTCCGGATCCGTCATGATCGTGGCCGGATTAGAATTAACCAGAATGACTTGATAACCGTCCTGCTTAAGCACTTTGCAGGCCTGGGTACCGGAATAATCAAATTCGCAGGCCTGGCCGATAACAATCGGCCCTGATCCGATAATTAAAATTTTATGAATATCCGTTCTTTTGGGCATCGGCTTATCTTTTCCTTGCCTTTTGCATTAATCTGGTAAACTCCGTAAATAAATACTCAGCCTCTTGCGGCCCCGGAGCTGATTCAGGGTGGAACTGGACGCAGAATACCGGAAATTTTTTGTGCCGGAAACCTTCCAAGGTACCATCATTTAAATTTATATGGGTCGGCTGGATATCTTTTTTGGGCAAAGAATCGATATCCACGCAGAAACCATGGTTCTGGCTGGTAATATAAACTTTACCTGTCCTTAAATCTTTAACCGGATGATTTGCACCATGGTGGCCGAACTTAAGTTTATAGGTCTTGGCCCCTAAAGCCAACCCGAGCATCTGATGCCCCAGGCAAATTCCGAAAATCGGGACGCGTCCGACTAAGCCGGCCGCGGTTTTAACCACGTAATCTACGGCCGCCGGGTCACCCGGCCCGTTAGAAAGCAGCACTCCGTCGGGATGCATGGCCAGGATCTCTTTGGCGGTTGTATCTGCCGGCATCACCGTAACATTGCATTTACAGCGCAACAGTTCCCTCAGTATGTTATATTTAACCCCGCAATCTAAGACTACTACTTTAAATTCAGCATCCTTGATCTTGGCATAAACATACTTTTTAGGAATCGTTACCGTCTTAACCAGGTCTACTCCGACCAGGCCCGCACTTTGCTTTACCTTTTTAAGCAGGCTGCTTGGATCAAAATCGACAGTCGATAAAATTGCTTTCATCGCGCCTTTTTCCCTGATCTGCAGGGTCAGGCTGCGGGTATCTATCCCTTCGATGCCCAGGACTTTATTCTCTTTTAAATACTCACCCAGCCCCTGCTCCTGCCGCCAGTTGCTGGCGATCTTAGAATATTCCTTGACCACAAAACCCTCTAAAACAGGCTGGCGGCTTTCAACATCCTGCCGGTTGATCCCGTAATTACCGATCAAAGGATAGGTCATCGCTACGATCTGGCCTTTATAAGAAGGGTCGGTAATAATCTCCTGATAACCGGCCATACTGGTATTAAAAACAATCTCTCCCAGGGCTTCTCCGCTTGAACCAAAAGATAGGCCTTTAAATACCCTTCCATCCTCTAATACTAAAATTGCCTGCACTTATCTCTCTCCTTCGCATAAAAAAGGCGCCTAGAGCCGAAAGTCCGGCTGCTAAACGCCTTTGTTTGAACAACTTTAACATCGATTCCGGGTAATGTCAACCCCTTTTTACATCAATCCCAGATACTCTTTACCTTCCTTCCAGGGGCTCAGGTACCTTTGAATATTCAGATCCGGCTCCTGAAGCAGGTTGGCCGTTCTGCGGTGCTCCTGAGGAGAAACGATTTCAACCTGCGGCCTGCGGATATCGGCTTCGTTCTGCTGCCTGACTAAGGCAATGCTGCCATCATTTAATTCCACAACCGAGCCCACCGGCCAAAGGCCCATCACCTTAAAAAATTTATCCAATAGCTGCGGGTCAAAAGCACTGCCCCGGTCTTTATTCATAATATTATAAACCACATCCGGAGAATAATCCTGTTTGTAGCCGCGCCGCTGCGATAAAGCATCATAGACATCGCAAATGGCGACGATCAATGAAGCGACATGCTGTTTTCTTAAAAAAGTAAGCCGGGGATAACCGCTGGTGTCATATTTAAGATGGTGTTCAAAACAAACGACCACCGGCAGAATACCCAGGGTGTCGACATATCTAAGCATGATCTCGGCACCCAAAAGGGTGTGGCTTTTGATCTGCCCGAATTCCTGCGGGGAAAGCTGGCTGGGCTTGCGCAATATTTTACGTGAAATCGACATTTTCCCGATATCATGGTACATGGCGGCGACTCCGATATTTAAGATATCGTTCATTTCAAATCCCAGACGCGAAGCAAAATACATGGAAAAAATAGAGACATTAAGCATGTGCGTATAAGTTTCCGCATCGTATCTTTTTAAGGTAGCCAATTTAAGTAAATCTTTACGCTGGCTGCTTAAGTTTTCCATGATATTACCCAAGGATGACTTAAGCCCGATATGGTCGATTTTTTCAGAATTAAGCACTCCGCTTAAGGCCTGGCTGATGGCATCTGCCGAAGAATCATAAAGTGCGGTCTGGGCAAGGACAAGGTCATCCGGGGCCGGCGGCAGGTCAACCTTAAGCCTGCCGATAGTGATATGCTCTACCCCGGCGGCACTGAGGGTGGCCTGCAGGTCCCCCTTAAAATCATCTTTTGGCCCGGAAATAAAATTCACGAACTTTTCCAGCTCCTCTTTGCGCAAACCGCGATAAAAAGCGATCCGCTCGATATTTCTATCTTTGAGATAGATGATTGCCGGACGCAAAAAGCTAGCCAGGTCAAAAAGGATTTCTTTTTCAAAAGCCAGCTCTTCACCCACAATCCCGATGACCACCTCCTGACGATCGCGTAGAACCTGGTCGAAATCCTTCAGGGCGTTATCTACGGCTTTGGCGAACATCGGGTGCGCTGGGCCGTACATTTTGCGGGTCTGCAGGCAAGCCAGCAAACCTTTAAAAGCTGATTCAATATCGTTAAGCATTCCAGTCCTTTAGAATTTGTTTTGCCTTTTTACGTAATTTACTGTTCCAAAAAAATTTGCGCCGGCTTAGTGCATAGATCCGGCCGGCGGCTTCGATCAATCCTAAATCAAAAACAATCTGGATGTTTTCGATCAACCGCTCATTATTGCGCCCGCAAAAACCGGTAATTTTAAGCAAAAGATCCAATGCCCCATCGGTTGCCTGGGGATCCAGGACCAGGACCGAAAGTAAATTTTTCCTGAGCCTCGGCGATGGGGTGTTTAACTGGCGCAGAAGAAATTGTGCATCTACCTTCTTTAATTTCCGCATGTTATTTAAGATTTCAATCTTGATTATTTCGTTGGATGAAGAATAAAGGTGGTCAAGTATTCCTAAGGTGAGCGGCGCATTAAGCTGGCTTAAAGCCTGGATTAAACTAAAAATAAATTCCAGGTCGTGTAACTTTAACTCGACCTTCGCATAAAAAATATCCAGATTGCCCGGGAAAAATCTGAAAAAAAGCCCCAGAATATGTTTATTTGCTTTTTCCGCGGCAAATATCTTATCCAGATAAAAATCAGCGCTCTGAGTAGGGGCGGCTACCATCTCTAACAAAAACTCTGTTTCCGGATCAAGCGGCCGGGTCAAAATTAAGTTTTCAATCAGAGCGGAAAATTGCTTTTCAAGCCCGGTAAATAAACTCCCGGCATCTTTGCGGCGTTTAACCAATAAAGCCCAGATATCTTTTAATAAATCCGGGTTAGCCTCCTTAAGGATATCGGTTAGCTCTTTTTCCAGGATTTCTGCAGCCAGTAATAGATTATCCTGGTCATCATCGGAAGCCAGAATATTTAAAACAATATAGCGGTAATTATCCCGCAGGGTTTTTTGATCAAAAAACAATTCCCCGGAAAAAGAGATCCCTTTGACCAAGGTTTCCAAAGTATTCCGATAGACGGCAGACAAGCTGTCGCCGGAACCGCTGAGTAAATTTTGAATGTGTTTAGCTGCCCGGGGATTATTGTTTAGGCCCTGAAAATTTCCGGCTTTATCCAAAACCCCCCGGGCAACTTGAGCCGGATTTTTTTGTGCGGAAATTTTGGAAAAAAGCTCTAAGCTTAAAGCGTCAAAATTTTCCTCCTGGGCAACACCCTCTAAAAAAAGGCTGCTTAGATCATCCTGGCTTAAACTGTCAAAGATCTGGACAAATTTATTTAACTTTTCTTCGGTAATCGATTGTTTGTCATGTAAAAGCCACAGGAAAATGTCCTGGGAGCATTTATTAAACTTCTCCTTATCCCGGCTTTTTAAAGTCAGCAGAAAATCCCTAAGCATCGCCGGGATCTCCTGATTCTCCAGGATATCATTCTGGCTGGAGCGCTTAATCAGGGTGCTGAAATTATCCGCCAGCTTGTCAATTTTTGTTTCGTCATTATTGCGCAAAGCCTCGGCAAGCATATATCCCCAGACATCCGGGCAGAGTTCTCCGTTTTCATGTAAAAACACGGAATAATCCAGCTCCTCGATCAGAATATGCGGAAGCGGCTGCTTACTTAAGAGAGCAGTGATCCCTCCGTTCTTTACAATTTCATCCTGACGGCGGGAAATAATCGCAAAGAGGCTGACTAACTCCTGCAGGGTAACCCCGCTGTAAATTTCTATACTTTTTATCTTACGGCGGTGGAGCAGCTTGGCTAATTCATCATAGAAACCGGCCTGGGTAAGATTTTTACCGTCTACAACCACCCCGTTATTAGTGATCCCGATCCGAAACGGAGCGATCACTGACAAAACTTCGGCAAGCCTAAGGCTGAAATTTTCTACGGATTTAATAAAATAGGGGTGGTCCTGGGGATAAGAAAAAGAATTGGTAAGCGTCGCTCTTAAGGAACGGAAGAAATCATTGATTAACTGATCTTTATCCACGCTATATATATTACCCTTTAATGATTTAGGTTGCAACTACATTTATAATAATAAGCGCCCCGGAAATGGTTCCCGGGGCGCTTATCAGGGCCAACTTATTATTTTTTAAACAGTATTATACTAACCCTTGATCCAACATCGCATCAGCCACTTTGACAAAACCGGCGATATTAGCGCCGTTGACGTAATTGACATATTTATCTTCTTTGCCGTATTTTACGCAGCTCTCATGGATAGCAATCATGATCTCATGTAATTTCTTGTCCACCTCCTGGCGGCTCCAGGATAGGCGCATGCTGTTTTGGGACATCTCAAGTCCCGAGGTAGCTACCCCTCCGGCATTAGAAGCTTTTCCGGGGGCATAAAGAATCTTTGCCTTCTGGAAGACCTCCACCCCTTTAGGAGTAGTAGGCATATTTGCCCCTTCGCCGACGGCAATACATCCGTTCTTTACCAGAGTTTTAGCGTCATCTTCATCTATCTCATTTTGAGTAGCGGAAGGAAATGCTACGTCGCATTTAACATTCCAGGGCCTTTGCTTTTCAAAATATTTACAGTTGAACTCTTTGGCACATTCTTTAATTCTGCCGCGTTTGACATTTTTTAAATTCAAGACGCAATTCAGCTCCTTAGCATCAATGCCGTCTTTATCATAAATATACCCGTCAGAATCAGAGAGGGTTACCACCTTAGCCCCCATCTGGATCAGCTTTTCTACGGTATATTGGGCAACGTTACCCGAACCGGAAACCGCGCAAATCTTTCCTTTTAAGGAATCTCCGCGGGTTTTAAGCATCTCTTCCACAAAATATACGCAGCCATACCCGGTAGCTTCCGGACGGATCAGGCTGCCGCCCCAGTTTAAGCCCTTACCGGTCAGGACTCCGGTAAACTCATTGCGTAATCTTTTATACTGCCCAAACATATAGCCGATTTCGCGGCCCCCGGTGCCGATATCTCCGGCAGGTACATCGGTATTAGGGCCGATATGCCGGCAAAGCTCGGTCATAAAACTCTGGCAGAATTTCATCACCTCATTATCCGATTTTCCTTTAGGGTCAAAATCCGAACCGCCTTTAGCCCCGCCCATCGGTAAAGTGGTAAGCGCATTCTTAAAGACCTGCTCAAATGCTAAAAATTTCAAGATGCCTAAATTCACGCTGGGGTGCAAACGTATCCCGCCTTTATAAGGCCCGATGGCACTGCTCATCTGGATACGGTAACCACGGTTAATCTGGACTTCTCCCCGGTCATCCAGCCAGGGAACACGGAAGATGATTGTCCTTTCCGGCTCGATCATTTTTTCCAGGATCTTACCTTTTTGATATTTAGGATTTTTTTCAATAAAAGGCATTACGGATTCCACCACTTCTCTTACGGCCTGGTGAAATTCCGCTTCGCCCGGATTCTTCCTGACGACCAAATCCATAAACTCTTCTACTTTCTTGACCATTTAACCTCTCCTTTATTTTTTGGAAAGCTGCTCAATTATTGACCGGGCTGCCTTTTTAGCCATCCCCATTGCTTCAATAACCGTCCCTTCCCCGCCCACAATATCTCCGCCGGCATAAACACCTTTAATGGAACATTCCATGCTTTCAGAGTCGACGATGACATCTGAATACTTATCGGTTTTTAACTCCGGCGTTGCTTTAATTAAAATTTGATTGGCTTTCAGGCCTACGGCAATCACACATAGATCGCAATCAAGGGTAAATTCGCTTCCTTCAATGATCACCGGCCGGCGTCTGCCGGAACTATCCGGCTCCCCTAATTTAGAACGCAGGCAGGTTAATTTCTGTACAAACCCCTGTTCATCGCCGATGAATTCTTTAGGCTGGACTAAAAATTCGAATTTGATCCCCTCTTCCCTGGCATGCTCGATCTCCAGGCGCCGGGCAGGCATCTCTACCTCCGTGCGGCGGTAGATTACCGTAGTATTCAGCGGATATCCTTTTAATTTTTGCAGGCGCAGCGCGACTCTGGCCGCATCCATAGCGGTATTACCGCCGCCGACTACTAAAACATTCTTTCCGATATTTACCGGGGTATGAAATTCCGGGAATTTATAAGCCGACATTAAATTTACCCGGGTTAAAAATTCATTCACCGAATAAATATTGCAAAGGTTTTCACCGGCAATCCCTAAAAAGGATGGGACTCCGGCGCCTAAACCTAAGAAGATATGAGAATATCCCTGGTCAAATAAATCCTGGATACTTTTAGCCTTACCTACTAAAAAATTAGTGATAATATTGACTCCTAATTTTTTCAAGTAGTTGATCTCAAAATCTAAAACCTCCCAAGGCAGCCTGAAAGGCGGAATGCCATAACGTAAGACTCCGCCGGTTTTATGCAGGCTCTCGAAAATATCTACCTTAATTCCTTTACGTGCTAATTCTCCGGCGCAGCATAAACCGGCCGGCCCGGAGCCGACTACGGCTACCTTAAATTTAGAGAACCTCTCCTCTTTTTCCGCCGGGACATCTAAATTATTATTCTTGCCATAATCTCCGGCAAAACGTTCCAGAAAATGAATATTGATCGCCTGCTCGGAGGCAAAAGGTGAGCCTTTTTTGGTTAAAATGCAGGCCTTACGGCATTGATATTCCGCCGGACAGACCCGGCCGCAAATCGAAGGAAAGTTGCTTTTTTCCCGGATCGTAAAATATGCGGATTTATAATCCTTCTGCGTAATCTGATAAATAAATTTCTTAATGTCTATGCCTACCGGGCAGCCGCCGATACAGGCCGGATTCTTACACTGCAGGCAACGGCTGGCTTCAGCCAGGGCCTCTGCTTCAGAGTAACCCAGGACGACCTCGCCGAAATTACCCGTGCGGGTTAAGGCTGGCACTTCCCTGACTTTTACCGGTTCCTTTTTCATAATTTAAGCGCCTGGAAAGAGATGACAAATATGTTTTTCGGCAACACTATATACCTTATTTCTTTTCTCAAGCTCTGCCCAATCCACCCCATGACCGTCGAAATCCGGTCCGTCGACACAACTAAACTTTACTTCCCCAAAGACCGTGACCCGGCAGCAGCCGCACATCCCGGTAGCATCGACCATTAAAGCATTAAGTGAAACTAAAGTTTTAGTATTATAATCCTTACTGACCATGGCCACTCTTTTCATCATCGGAATCGGCCCTACCGAATAGATCAGATCATATTTATCTTTACTCAAAAGTTCCTTAAGCATATCCGTAGTAAAACCTTTTCTACCGTAAGAGCCGTCATCAGTCATAATATAAATCTGATCCGAGGCGCTTTTAAGCTCCTCCTCTAAAATCAAAAGTTCTTTATTACGGGAACCTAAGATCGTGGTAATCTGGTTGCCGGCATCCTTTAGCGCGCGGGCAACCGGAAGGATCTCGGCAATCCCCACTCCGCCTCCGACTAAGATTACTTTACCATATTTCTTGATTTCCGTAGGATGGCCCAACGGCCCGACTAAAGAATAAAGCGATTCTCCGGGATTTAGTTTACCTAAACTCTTCGTCGTAAATCCCGCCTCCTGAAAAATCAGGCTTACCAGGCCCTTATCTTTATCCGTATTGACTAAGGTCAAAGGAATCCTTTCCCCTTTTTCGCTGACCATCAGCATAATAAACTGGCCCGGCAGGGCTTTGGCCGCAATATCCGGAGCCAAAATATCCAGCTGGGTAATTTTTACACCGCCGACATCATTGATAATTCGCTTATTGAGTATTTTCATATCTGATTTTGCCTAAAATATATGCAATGATATATAAAAAAAGACGCCCCGAACAACTTATCCGGACGTCTTTGTCCCATCGTTGGAAAGTGAAGCTTGAGGTATATTATTATTTTTCGGCTTATTTGTCAAGTTTTATCTTAAACTCACCGGCTTTAAATCCAGCTTAACCAACCCTTTTTCAAACGGGGCAATTACCCGCCCCAGAATTCCGGAAAGGTAAGCCATAAGTATCCCGTAATTAGTGATTGCCACCTGCGCTTCGTTGGCTTTCTGAATGCGGTGCAAAATTTCCCTGCGGTTGACCATACAGCCGCCGCAGGAGATAATCAGTTTATACGGCCTGAGGTCTTCCGGAAATTCTCCTCCGGCAGTCACTTCATAATGCAGATCTTTTTTGGTATAATTCATAATCCAGGTCGGGATCTTGGTGCGTCCGATATCCTCCGGCTGCACATGGTGGGTGCAAGCCTCAGCAATCAGGATCTGGTCACCATCCTTTAATTTTTCCACAGCATATACCCCGCGGATATAAGCATTCAAATCCCCTTTATGCCTGGCAAAAACAGTAGAGAATGAAGTTAGCGGGATATCCGCCGGTAACATATCCCGGACATCCTCAAACACCTGCGAGTCCGTAATCACCAGGCGCGGTTTTTCTTTTAAGGCCTTTAAGCAATCTAACAATTCGGTTTCTTTAGTTACCAAAGCCGTGGCGTTACTATCCAGGCAATCCCGGATCACCTGGACCTGCGGCAGGATTAAGCGTCCTTGCGGCATAGCGTTG
>CAZEBD010000004.1:6868-13500 GCA_964510625.1 uncultured Planctomycetales bacterium | reverse complement strand
CCGGCGACCAGTGGCCGGGAGCAAGATCCATGATCTTTTCTTTAAGTTCTTCGATCCCCTGCTTGGTTTTTGAGCTAACTATAATAAATGGGAGTTTATTTTTTTCTAAATAATCCTGCGCCGCAGGTTTGCCTAAATCACCTTTATTGATCACCAGCAAAAACGGTAATTTCTTTTTCTGAAATGTTTCGATCAACTCTTCTTCAAAACTATCGATTTGCGTATCCGGATTGACCACAATTAAGCCGAGGTCTGTTTTTCTCAAGACGATCTGTGTGCGCCTGACCCTTTCTTCCCCCAGGATTCCCGCATCATCGATACCGGCAGTATCGATGAGCATACAAGGGCCAATGGGCATGATCTCCATTGCCTTATATACCGGATCCGTAGTCGTCCCGGCCACCTCAGAAACAATCGCGGTATCCTGGCCAGTAACCGCATTGATCAAGCTGGACTTGCCGGTATTACGCTTCCCGAATATCCCAATATGCAACCTGTTGCTTGCCGGTGTCCTATACATTTATATCCGCCTTTCTTATCTTTAAAGAGTCTCCTTTTGCATAATCTATAAACCGGTTAATATCTTTAGCCATGCCATCCATACAGAAATTACATGATCCCACGGGTTCATTAATACATTTTTTACCCGGATAAATCTGGTAAAGTTTACGGTAAGGAAGCGGAGTAAAATTAGGCATCAGCACATTAGCTCCGCATTTTAAACCTTCCGGCCTGAAATCCTGCTGAAGGCTGCCTAAAGCGGTAGTCGCCGGAAGATGCGCATTGCGGGTAACGATCCTAGTCAGGGCAATAGTTTTTAAGGTAAGCAGCGCCTGGCCTTTGGGCTTGCCGCCAAACGGTGAATCCTCATGCGGGATAAACGGCCCGATACCGATCATATCAAAATTACCCCGCTTAAAAAACAAAATATCTTCAGCAATAGTTTTTAAACTCTGCCCGGGAAGTCCGATAATGTTTCCCGAACCCGTCTGATAACCAAGTTTGCTTAAATTATCCAGGCAGTCAAGGCGCCGGGCAAAACTCATCTTCGGATGCATAGAGCTATATAAATCCTTATCCGAAGTCTCTATTTTCAACAGATACCGGTCAGCACCGGCTTCTCTCCAAAGCTTATAATCATCCCGGCTTCTCTCTCCGACAGAAAGGGTGATTGCCAGATCAAACTGTGATTTTACCTGTTCGATTATCTGAGACAACCATAAAACGTCTAAACCCTGATCCTCTCCGGACTGTAAAACAACCGTCTTAATATTACAGGAAGCTAAATGCTCAACACTCTTAAGCAGCTCACCTTTAGTCATCCGGTACCGGGTAAGCTTACGGTTAGTTTTATTCAACCCGCAATAAAAACATTCCTTATCGCAAAAATTGGAAAATTCAATGATCCCGCGCAGCAGGATCCCGTCGCCGCAGAATTGTTTTCTTACGCTGTCGGCAAAACTAAAGAATAAATCCAGCTCTGCCTGATCTTCTAAAGACAAAACCTGCTCTAAATCCCCGGGCGCAGGATCAGCGGACTCATAGATATTTTTAAGCAAGGCATTAAGCTTAGATATATTCATCCCTTGTCCCCTGCGCCACATGCGCAAAGAAAAGTTTCAGCTTATCCTGTTCGGCAGGCTCCAACTGTTTAAAATAACGGCTGATCATTTTATAACCTTCCTGCTTAACCGGCAAAGATGCAAAATCATCCAAATATTCCTGCAGGGTGATTAAAGCATTCATACTGCATTTACCTTTAATCGTGCCTGGTTTTGCTAATTGCATAAAAGCCTCTCCGGTTCTTTCCATGCGATAACAGGCAGCACAAAAAGAAGGAATATAATCGTGGGCGATCAAACTTCCCACGATTTCATCCAGGCTGCGCTGATCTCCTAAAGAAAACTGCCCGGTAGCTTCAGCGGCCGCGCTATCCGAATACCCTCCGGGGGAGGTTTTGGATTCAGCGCTGATCTGGGAAACCCCTAAGCTAAGTAAAGCATCGCGCATGCCGGCATTTTCACGGGTAGACATAATAATGCCGGTATAGGGAACCGAAAGCCTTAAAACCGCAACGATTTGTTTAAACTCATCATCAGAAATTTTATACGGAGGATGTAAAGACAGCTCTGCTCCCTCTGCCGGTTCGATCCGCGGCACAGAGATGGTATGCGGCCCGACATTAAATTTTTCTTCCATATGTTGAATATGGCTAAGCAGCCCTAAAACTTCAAACCGCCAATCATAGAGGCCAAGCAACGCACCAATCCCAATGTCATCAATACCTGCGGCAAATGCCCGGTCCACCGCATCAATCCGGTTATCCGGGTCGCTCTTAGGCCCGGACGGATGCATGCGCTGATAAGTCTGCTGGTGATAAGTTTCCTGAAAGATCTGGTAGGTGCCGATACCGGAAGCCTTCAGCTGCTTAAACTCATCTACACTTAAAGGAGCGCAGTTGATATTGACCCGCTTGATCTTATTCTTGCCGATCTGAGCGGCATAAATAGCCTTGATCGCCTCAACATAATAATCCAGGTTGGTTTTACCCGCCGGAGCAGCCTCCCCGCAAACCGCCAATATCCTTTTATGTCCTCGGCCGAGCAACCATTCCGTCTGAGATTTAATCTCCTCAACGGTCAAAGCCTTACGCCTGATCCCCAGATTATCCGACTTAAAAGCACAATATAGACAGTTATTGGCGCAAAGATTGCTGATATAGAGCGGGGCAAATAGCACGACCCGCCGGCCATAAATCGCATCCTTAACAAAACTGGCCGCCGCTAATATTTTACCGATGCCCTGCGGGTCACTGACCGCCAGTAACGCCGCGGATTCCTGGAGCGTCAGGCGCTTAAGCGACTTGGCCTTATCCAGAATAATCTCCAACCGGCCGCAATCAAGATGATCAGCGTCAGCTAATAAGTTATTAATTTTTTCTTCATCTACATATTTCATCTTTACTTAAACCTGACTTTACCGAAACCCCTTCAATCTTGCCAAGCTTCCCGGTTAATGCGCCTAATTCATCGGTCGAAGAATCCACGATCACGACAATCACACTATGCTCTCTTTTGACATGCGGGATCCCCATACGGCCGATAATCAAATCCCCGAATTCAGCCAAAATCTTGTTCACCAAAGGTGCGGTTTTCTTACGGTTATTAATAATAATCCCCACAAAACCTAAACGTTTGCCCATATTCCCCTCCTTTAGTTTAGGGACGATTCTTAAAACAAAGGTAAACTGTCCCTTTTTTAGGGGACAGTTCTGCTTTGGGTTGAGAACCGTCCCTAATAAAAATCCCAACTTCTCTGTTTATAAGCTTCCTGCAGAAAGGTTGGGATCTTAAGAATTTTTCATCCCCCTTGGATTCAGAGCTCTAAAACTCCTTACCGCAGGATCTAATTAAATTTTATCTACTGCTAACAATTACTTTGCGTAAATCGGCCTGGCCTTATAATGCACATGCAAGAGCTTTTCGGATTTCTCTCCTAAAGGCTTGCCCAAGAACTCCTGATAAAGGCGCTTAATATACGGATTCTGATGGCTGGTACGCACCTCTTTTTGTTCATCATCTTCATATAATGCCTGCGCCCTTTTGATCCTCAGTTCATCGGTCACCATATATGGTTGGCCGCCGCCGCCGACGCAGCCACCCGGGCAAGCCATGACTTCGATAAAATGATACGGTATCTCCTGATTATTCTTTTTAGCCTCTCTAATTTTATTAATGATATATTCCACGTTACTTAAACCATGGGCAATGGCGATTCTTAGTTTTTTGCCGCCGATCTCTACCTCAGTTTCTTTTACCCCTTTTAATCCGCGGACATTTTCAAATTCTACCTTTTTTAGCTCCTTGCCGGTAACAAAATAATGCGCCGTCCTTAAAGCCGCCTCCATTACCCCTCCGGTGGCCCCGAAGATTACTCCGGCTCCGGCATATTCACCCAGGATGGAATCGCTCTCTTCATCCGGCAGGCTTTCAAAATCAATACCGGCCTGTTTAATCATGCGCACTAATTCCCGGGTAGATAAGACGACATCAATATCCTGGAATCCGGAGGCCGACATCTCTTCATTACGGGTAATCTCGTATTTTTTGGATGTGCAAGGCATAATCGAAACCATAAAGATCTTGGCGGGATCAATTTTATTTTTTTCTGCATAATAAGTTTTGGATAACACCCCTAAAATTTCATGCGGTGACTTACAGGAGGAAAAATGCTCAATCATATCCCCGTGGAATTTCTCCATAAAATCCACCCAAGACGGACAGCAGGTGGTAATTAACGGCAGAGGGCGCTTGCCTTGCAGCAATCTTTCTTCAAATTCGCTGGCCTCTTCCATAATCGTAACATCCGCCGCAAAAGAAGTATCAAAAACCGCTTTGAACCCTAAGCGCCTAAGCAAGGCATAAAGTTTTTTCGTATAATTCTTCCCCACATGGCCAAAAGCTTCGCCAATCGAGACCCTGACTGCCGGAGCGATCTGGACCACACAGTATTTATCCGCATCCTGCAACGCTTTCCAGGCGCGGGCGGTATGGTCTTGCTCGACAATCGCCCCCGTCGGGCAGTGCGCAGAACACTGGCCGCAGCGCACACAGGGAGAATCCGCCAGCTGAATATCGCCAGCCGGGGAAATCCGGGTCTTAATCCCTCTTTCTAAAAATGACAACGCCCAGACATCCTGGCATTCCTGACAGACATGGACGCATCTACCGCAAAGAATGCATTTTTTAGGATCCAGGTCAACCGCGCTGGTAGAAATATCTGTAGGCAGGTCTCTGATAAACTGCGGGAATGACTCTTCTTTAATCCCGAACTCCGCGGTTAATCTCTGCAATTCACACTCATTATTCCGGGCGCATTTTAAACAATCATTAGGATGGTTGGATAAAATTAATTCAATAACCGTCCTTCTGATCTCGACAATCTCCGGGTCATGGGTAATAATGTCCATCCCCTCTTCTACCGGGGTACAACAGGCCCGCAGCATTTTGTGCGAACCTCTATTTTTAACGATACAAATTCCGCAGGAGGCCGATGCCGGCAGGTCCGGATGCTTGCAAAGCGTGGGGATCTTGATCTGCACCCGTTTAGCGGCTTCTAAAATAGTCGTACCTTCTTCGACCCTTAATAAAATCCCGTTAATTTTTGCTTTCACTACTTTTGGCATGTTTATAATCGGTCCGGATTGAATTTATTTTTTATTGATTGCTTTAAATTTACAGACATCGAAACACCGGCCGCATTTTACGCACTTTTCATCGACGATACTGTAGCCGGATTCCTTATCCCCATTAATCGCCTTAACCGGGCAATTAACTACGCAGATCCCGCAGCGTTTGCATTTTTCCGCATTAATCGCAAAGGTAATCAGCTTGCTGCATTTACCCGCCGGGCATCTTTTATTAATAATATGCTCATTATATTCAGCTTCAAAATATTTCAAGGTCGATAATACCGGGTTAGAAGCAGTCTGACCTAAACCGCACAATGAAGCTTTCTGCATGGCTTGCGAGATCCTTCTTAACTGGCTAATATCCTCGGGTTTGCCGTTTCCTTCGGAAATTTTCTTCAAATAACCTAACATTTGAAATCCGCCGATCCGGCAGGGCGCACATTTACCACAAGATTCTTCTACGCAAAAACCCAGATAAAATTTAGGGATATCCACCATGCAGTCATCTTCATCAATCACGATCATACCGCCAGAACCCATAATCGAACCCAACTTCTGCAGGTTTTCGTAATCTACAGGAGTATCCAGAAGCTCTTTAGGGATGACTCCGCCGGAAGGACCGCCGGTCTGTACCGCTTTAATCGGTTTACCGGAGAATGTCCCGCCGCAGATATCCACAACGATATCCCTTAAAGTCGCTCCCATAGCGATCTCAACTAACCCGGAATTTTTGACTTTTCCGGTTACCGCAAAAACCTTAGTCCCTTTAGAGGTCGCAGTGCCGATCTGGGCAAACCACTTGCCACCCTTAGAGACAATAATCGGAATATTCGCCAGGGTCTCGACATTATTAATGACCGTAGGCTTACCCCACAGCCCCTTGACCGAAGGATACGGAGGACGTGGATGCGGGGTACCGCGTTTACCTTCAATGGAAGAAATAAGCGCCGTCTCCTCGCCGCAGACAAATGCCCCGGCGCCGAGGCGGATCTCAAGATCCAGGCTAAAAGAACTACCTAAGATATCCTTACCTAACAAACCGTAATCATAGGCCTGCTTAATCGCCTTATTGATCCTTTCTACTGCCAGCGGATATTCAGCGCGGATATAAAAATACCCTTTGGAGGCACCGATGGCAAAAGCCGCAATAATTAAGCCCTCGATTACCGAATGCGGATCACCCTCCAGGATACTCCTGTCCATATATGCCCCGGGATCCCCTTCATCGGCATTACAGATCACAAATTTTTCCGCAGAATTCATTTCCCGGGCAAAATTCCATTTCATCCAGGTAGGATACCCTGCCCCGCCTCTGCCGCGGATACCGCTGACCTTTAGCTCTTCAATTAATTTTTGCTGGCCCAATTCACCCAGTACTTTTTTTAATCCCAGATACCCGCCGCTGGAAATATATTCATCGATGCTCTCAGGGTCAATCTTG
>CAZEBD010000004.1:586-6858 GCA_964510625.1 uncultured Planctomycetales bacterium | reverse complement strand
ATTACGTAAGACCACCCGGTGCTGCCGGGCTTTGGACTCAAAAACCAGATCCTTTACCACGGCGTTTTCCTTTAAAGCCGCATCCACAATTCTTTTAATATCGGAATCAGCCACATTAATATAGATTGTTTTTTCCGGCAGGATTTTAACCACCATCCCGCGTTCATAGACCCCGATATCAGAAGGCCGGACGACCTGAATCTTCTCCAGTAAATTCTCCTGGCGCAGATAATCAAGTAAAAGGGTATAAAAATCCCGTGTACGCTCTGGAGTTTTTGTATCCGTATCTTTAACTAAAATAACCTTCATCTGCATAAAAATCCCTTATTCTTAAATTACGATTTCGAAAATAGCATCGTTAACTAATCTTTTAGCAATCACGTGTTTTTCTAATATGCTGGTGGCAATCGCCCGGTTTACCCCTCCGTAAATCACTGCCGGCAACCCTTCAACATTAACCTCTACCAGCGGCTCAGCATAACAAGCCCCGGCGCATCCGCATTTCTTGATTTGGATCTGGAGATTTCTTTTTTTAACCTCCTCGACAAAGAAATTAAAGACCTCATCGGCACCGGCGGCGATCCCGCAGCTGCTCATCCCGACCTTAATCCAATCTTTGGCTTTAGCATCAGAGGATTTACTCATTTTTTCTAAATCACCGGGGGTTAATTTACTCGCCATCTATTTATTCCTCTTTAATATACTTAGATAAGATATCCGCAACTTCATCCTTTTTCACTTTACCGTAAACCTTGTCATCAATCATCATTACCGGAGCCAGGCCGCAGCAACCTAAGCAGCGCACAACATCCAGATGGAATAAACCGTCCTTGGTGGTCTGGCCTTCTTTGACCCCTAAGATATTCTTGATCTCATCTAAAATGACCTGCGCTCCGCGCAAGTAACAGGCCGTACCCATACATAAAGCAATCCGGTGTTTACCGGGGGCGGTCAATTTAAAATAATTATAAAAAGTGATTACTTCATAGATCCTGGCTAAAGGCACATCCAGCATTTTAGACAACTCTAAGGACAATTCCCGCGGCACATAACCATGATGATTCTGGATCTCATGCAGGATCATAATCAGGTTGCCTTCTTTGCCCTTCCACTGCTGGACTAAAGCGACTAATTCCGGATTGAGTTTTTTATGTTCCATAGGTTAACAAATTTTAAAGATTTTTACTAGAGGATCCTGGGGAGGATTCTAAACTTTAGATAAAAATTTTATCATATTTCTATCAAAAGGCAAGGGGATTTTTTAAAATTTCTCCTTGCGTTGAGTATAATGCGTATGCAACAAATGGTGCGATTTATCCCCCAGCGGTTCCCCCAAAAATTCCTGATAAAGCGCCTGCACCGCCGGGTTCTCATGCGATTTTCTTACCGCCTTATTCTTATCTTCACGATAGATAGCTTCCATCCTGCGTAATTTAACTTCCGGATCATTAGAAATCGGCTGCCCCGCCCCGCCCAGGCAGCCTCCGGGACAGGTCATGATCTCAATAAAAGCATACGGAGATTTACCTTGCTCTACCTCTTCCAACAATTTACGCGCACAGCTTAAAGAATTAGCAACGGCCACCTTAAGCTTAAGACCATCAATATCAATTTCCGCATCCTTAATCCCTTCCAGCCCCCTTAACTGCATAAAATCCAACTTTTCCAGCTGCCTGCCGGTCAACACTTCATAGGCGGTCCTAAGCGCCGCTTCCATTACCCCGCCGGTAGCCCCGAAGATCACTGCCGCCCCCGTTGATATGCCTAACGGCGCATCAAATTCCTCTTCCGGAAGAAGCGCAAAATTAATCCCGGCTTCTTTGATCAGGCGGCTGGCTTCCCGGGTGGTCAGGACATAATCCACATCCCTGAAAGCATCACTATCTTTAAGGTTTGATTCTTTCTTCCAATAATCAAAAGCGCTCCTCATCTCCGGGCGCTGCGCTTCAAATTTTTTTGCCGTACAGGGCATCACCGAAACTACCACAATATTACGGGGGTCAAGATTATATTTTTTGGCGTAATAAGTTTTAGCCACTGCCCCAAACATCTGCTGGGGCGACTTACAGGTGGAAACATGCGGCAATATCCCGGGGAAGAAGTGTTCGGCAAATTTTATCCAGCCCGGAGAGCAGGAAGTAATCATCGGTAAAACACCTTTATTCTTGATCCGCTTAATTAATTCATTGCCTTCCTCAACGATAGTCAGGTCAGCAGAAAACTGGGTATCGAAAACTTTATCGAAACCTAACCTGCGTAAAGCTGTGGCTAACTTTTTGGTCACCAAAGTCCCCGCCGGCATCCCAAATTCTTCACCGATAGCCGCGCGCACTGCCGGAGCCACCTCGACCATCACAAATTTTTCCGGATCGGCTAATGCCTTCCAGACATCCACACCGGCATCTTTTTCTACAATCGCTCCGGTAGGGCAGACCATCAGGCACTGGCCGCAATTTACACAAACACTGTTAGCCAGGCCCTGATCAAAAAATGTCGTAATCTTACTGGCTTTTCCGCGGCCGGAAAAATCTATCGCCTTAACCGACTGTACATTGGCGCAGACCGCCACACAGCGTCCGCAAAGAATACATTTATTCGGATCCCGGCTTAAAGATACCGAAGTATTATCCAGGGGCACTTGCGTCTTAGTAATCTTAGGAAAACGTAAATCCCTGATCCCCAGTTCAAAAGCCATCTTCCTTAATTCACAGCTCTGATTCCGGTCGCAGACTAAGCAATCCTTAGGATGCCCGGCTAAAAGCAGCTCCAGGTTCATCTTTCTGGCTCCCCTTACCCGCGCAGTATTTGTAAAGATTTCCATCCCCTGGCTAATCGGAGTAACACATGAACGCAGGAGAGTCTTGGCCTTCTTAACCTCCACTAAACAGATGGAGCAGGCACCCTCCTGATTAATATCTTTAAGATAACAAAGTGTCGGGATATCAATTGAAGCGGCGGCGCAGGCCTCCAGAATAGTCAAACCGGAGCGGAATGCATAATCTTTACCGTCAATTTTTAAAGCTATTCTTTTTTCTTCCATTTATTTATCTTCCTTGACATCGCATCTTAAACACCGGCCCGCTTCGATACAGGCTTGTTTCAGATCCAGCCCTAAAGAGACTTCTTTGAAGTTGTTCCGCCGTTTACCAACGGCAAGCTTTATACCTTCCTGCTTCTTCACCGCTTTACTTTCCAATGGGGCCTGATTAACGTACGTAAATTTATGAAAAAGCTTAGCGAATCTGTCCGTTTTCATTAAATCTAAATCGATTGCCCGGGCAGCGGTTTTGCCGTCGCTCATTGCCTCTACTGCCGTAGATGGCCCCATAACCAGATCTCCTCCGGCATAGACTTTATCCAGATTGGTTCTAAAGTTAAATCTGCTTACTTTAACCGTACCGTCGGAGTTAATGAAGATGCCGCCCTGTTGAATAAACTCCGCATCCACCCTTTCCCCGATGGCCAAAAGCAGGCTATCGCAGGGAATTTCAAAGACCTCGCCGGTAGAAGACGGCTTTCTTCTGCCGCTTAAATCATACCCTCCTAAAACCATACGATTCACACTCAACGCCTTTAATCTTCCATCCTTACCTTTAATTAAAGCCTGCGGGGCAGCTAAAAATATAAATTTAACTCCCTCAAGCTTTGCCCCCTTAATCTCTTCTTTATTAGCCGGCATATCCTCTTCCTGGCGGCGATAAACAATGGTCACCTCGCTGCCCAGGCGCAGGGCCGAACGTGCCGCGTCAACCGCCACATTCCCGGCTCCGACGACCAGAACCTTTTTACCTAAAGCCGGTTTTTTGCCGACGGCCACATCCTCTAAGAAAGCTGTCCCGGATAAAACTTGCGGCAGGTCCTCATTGGCTAAACCCAGTCTCATATTTTTATAGGCCCCGGTGGCCAAATAAACGGCATCAGACTCCTTAATCTTATTCTTTAATTGCCGGTCATCGATTTTTTTCCCGCAGATAATCTTAACCCCCATCTTGCGCACAAAATCAATCTCCTTATTTAATACTTTTTTGGGCAGGCGGTATTCCGGGATACCGTAGAACAGGATCCCTCCGGCTTGCGGCTTGGCTTCATATACGGTGACGGCATGGCCTAAACGTGCCAGATAAAAAGCCGCGGTTAATCCGCTGGGGCCGCCTCCGATAACGGTAATTTTTTTGCCGGTATTAGAGAGTTTTTCCTTAACCAGACGCTGGATAATTTTGGTATCCTGTTTATGCTGATATACGGAATCGGCAATATACCGGTGGATCTCCCCTTGTGACACCGGATGATCGATATCTTCACGGCGGCAGCGCATCTTGCAATGGAAATGGCAGATCCGTCCGCTGGAGGCCGGAAAGGGGTTATCCCGGAGGATGCACTCAAATGCTTCCAACATCTTTTTCTCTTTAAATAGTTCCAGGAATCCCGGGATATTCATATGCAAAGGGCAGCTGTTCTCGCAAGGAGAGACAAAAAGATCAAGGCAGACCCCGCCGTCACAACGGCCGGCGATAAGATGCTCCTCATATTCATTCTTAAAATATTTAAGTGTAGTCAGGACAGGATTAGGCCCGGTCTGGCCCAAACCGCATAAAGCCGTATCTTTGATTACCGCACCCAGATCAGATAATGTCTGTAGATCTGCCTGAATAGCTTTGCCTTGGGTAATATTAGTTAAAATATTCAGGCTCTGCGTCAGGCCCTCCCGGCAGGGAGTGCATTTACCGCAGGATTCGCTGGTGGTAAATTCAGTAAAATAGCGGGCGATATCCACCATACAATTATCATCATCCATGACCACCATACCGCCTGAACCCATGATCGCGCCTAACTGCGCCAGGGTCTCATAGTCGATCGGAGTATTAAATAAAGCGGCCGGAATACAGCCTCCGGATGGCCCGCCGCTTTGTACGGCTTTAATTTTTTTATTCGTGCCGGTGCCTGAGCCGATATTATAAATCAAGGTCTGCAGAGTCTCCCCTAACGGCAGCTCCACTAAACCGGTGTTTTTAATTTTACCGACTAAGGAGAAAACTTTCGTCCCGGAGCTGTTTTGGGTGCCGGTCTGCTTAAACCAATCCGCGCCGCGAGCCATAATTACCGGAACATTGCTCCAGGTTTCTACATTATTAATATTGGTAGGCTTGCCTAAATAACCTTTTTGCGCCGGAAACGGCGGGCGTAATTGGGGACGGCCGGATTTTCCCTCTATCGAAGAAATAAGCGCGGTCTCCTCTCCGCAGACAAATGCCCCTGCCCCTTCCACCACCTCCAGGTCAAAAGAAAAACCACTATTTAAGATATTTTCACCTAAAAGCCCCAAACTCCGGGCCTGAGTAATCGCTTTTTTGATCCTTTCCACTGCCAGCGGGTATTCCGCGCGCACATAGATAATACCTTTAGTTGCCGACATAGCATAGGCCCCGATGATCATCCCCTCTAAAAGCATATGGGGATCGCTTTCGCTTTCATTGCGGTTCATATACGCGCCTGGGTCACCTTCATCGGCATTACAAATAACATATTTCTGGCCGGCTTGCTCTTTTTGCATCAATTCCCATTTGATCCCGGTCGGAAAACCCGCTCCGCCCCGGCCGCGCAGCTTAGCATTTTTGACTTGAGCAATCACCTCAAGCGGCTTAAGCCCGGTCAGAACATTAAAAAGCGTCCGGTATCCGCCGATGGCAATATATTCCTCAATCTCTTCCGGATTAATCAAACCGCAATCCCGGAGCACAATTTTCTTCTGCCATTTAAAAAACTCCACTTCATTCCAATCCGGGATCAAATCAAACCCTTCTCCATACTTAATCTGGCCGGTTATATGATCCCAGGATTTAATCTTACATAATGCCCTTTTAGGGTTAATCGTCTGCTTAAGCAGCTCCTTAACGATTCCCTCTGCATCGGCAGCCTTAACCTTGCTTAAAATAACTAACGGTTTACCGGGTAAAGTAATATTAACTAACGGTTCCTGGGCGCAAAAACCAAAACACCCTACCTTAGTCAATAATGCCCTGGCCTTATGCTTAGCCAGGGATTTGGCAAAAGCATCAAATACCTCCTGGGCCCCATTGCCCAGGCCGCAGGTTCCCATGCCGACAGCAATACGCACAGCATCCGGTAATATCTTTTTTAATCCTGCAGCTTTAATTATTTCCAGATCCCGGAGATCTTTAATTTTGGTCATTTGTTTTTTTTGTTTAAAATACCTTTGATGATCTTACGCAGTTTATCCTCAGTCATATGGCTATAAATATTGCCGTCCACCT
>CAZEBD010000004.1:0-576 GCA_964510625.1 uncultured Planctomycetales bacterium | reverse complement strand
CCAGAGCGCATTGCCCGAAGCAGGCAACCGTCTTAATCGTAAATTGATTATCTTTTGTAGTTAAAGATGCTTTCTCCTGCGCCTCCAGGTCGCTATCTTTAAAACCAAACCAATTAATCAGATAATCCAGCAAATTTTTTGAGCGGCGGGTATGACAGGCAGTCCCCCGGCAGACAATAATCGAATGCTTACCCTGAGGCTTAAGGTTAAAGAAAGCGTAAAAAGTAATCACATTATAAATCTTAGAAACCGGCAGGTTAAGTTTATCGGCAATATATTCTAAAGTGTCTTGGCTAAGGTATTTGTGCGGGTTAAGCTTCTGGGCATCCTCCAGTATCCCCAGGAGTTTCCCCGGTTTATCCTGGTGGATAGCGATAATTTCATCTAATTTTGCTTTATCGGTAATCATCTGGGCAGTTTGGCTCATTTTGTTTTTTCGGTTACATTCACAAAATAAATAAGGTTTTCCAGTTCAATTTCCAAATTGACATTGTTGATAATACAACCTTCGGCGCTTTTAAGCCTCAAGGGGGCAAAATTAAGTATCCCCTTGATCCCGCAGGCGCAGATAATATC
>CAZEBD010000003.1:0-38485 GCA_964510625.1 uncultured Planctomycetales bacterium | reverse complement strand
CGATTACCTGATAATCCAGAGGTATAGAAAAATTACAGGGGAAGATCTGAAAATCCGCCTGCGGAAGCATTAATGAAAGATTCTCTAAGATTAAACGCTCCATACCTGAATCTAACGGCTCACCCCAGCGCTGGAATTGAGCAAAGGTAAGCATGCCGTTATTATCAGCGGTAACAATCTGCGGCCGGTTATGGTATTCCGGAATCTGCACCGGCCCCACCCCGATAATCAGTTTGGCGGGCAGGTCATACTTCTTAGCCTCTGCGGCTTTACCGGATAGCTGTAAAGTATAAAATTTCGGAGAAGGGCTATTAGGAACCGACAGGCAGCCGGTGCAATTAAACAAACATAAGCTTACCAAGAAAAAATACTTAAAGCCGAGTCGTCTCATCTTAATCTCCTTTATTATTAGCAGATTTTCCCTTTAACAGCGATTCAGGGTGCAGCTCCAGATACTCCATCAGCAACCCGAAAGATCTGGCGGATTGGGTGATCTCCCGCAATGTCTTATCCAGGTCAGTGATCCCTTCCGAATTAACCAACCGGTTGATCCCGGTAACCGCCTGCGCTAAATTACTGGTGATCTCTTTAATCGGGATCTCATTCATAATCTCAAAGATATCCGGAGAGATCGGCAGCGCCGGTAATTCCGGATAGCTTTTGGTGATATTATACATTTTCTCAGGGTCCTGAGGATAAAAATCAAAACCCAACATCAGCTGCCCGGTAATAAAGTTCTGCACCTCTAATTTAGCCCGCAAGCCCTGCTGAATAAGGCTCTGGTAATCCGGGTAACCGAATTTATCCGGCACGCCTTTGACCCGGGAGAGCTCGACATCGATAACTACCGGGATCAATACGTTTTCAGTCTCCTGGTCATAGGCCAGGTCAATACTGGAAACATTGCCGATCTTGACCCCCCTAAAAATTACCGGGGCCCCGACACTTAAGCCCTTCACCGAACCGTCGAAAAATACGATATATTTATCTGACTGTTTAAAGAGTGCTCCGGATCCAAAAACCAATATCGCAGCTACCAACAGGACTACCGCTCCAACCACGAACATACCGATTTTAGTTTTATCTGCTCTTCTCATAATTATTCTGCTCCTTACCGATTAAGTCCGGCGCTGCCTCTGGTTAAAAATTGGATCACCCGGGAATCTTTAGAATTAGCCAACAGGTCCTTGGGGGCTCCGATAGTGATCATGCTTTTAGTTTCAGTATCCAAAAATGCCGCTTTATCCCCGACGGCAAAAATGCTGGCCAGCTCATGGCTAACCACCACGATCGTCGCGCCTAAGGTATCCCTTAATTGTAAAATTAAATCATCCAGCATGCGTGAACTTACCGGATCTAACCCGGCTGATGGCTCATCAAAAAAAATGACTTCCGGGTCCAGGGCGATTGCCCGCGCCAGCGCTGCCCGCTTACGCATACCGCCGCTGATCTGTTCAGGATAAAACTCCGCGTAACCGGCCAAGCCCACCAAAGCCAATTTTAACTCCACCGCCTCCCGGATCTGAGACGGTGAAAGGTGCGAATACAATTGCAGCGGCAATGCCACATTCTCTTCCAGGGTAAATGAACTCCACAGGGCTCCCCCCTGATACAATACCCCGAACTTGCGCATGATCCCCTGCTGGGCAAGTTCATCCTGAGCCCAAAAATCTACCCCGTTATATAAAACTTGCCCGGATGTTGGCGGATGCAAGCCGATCAAAACCTTAAGCAAAGTGCTTTTACCGCATCCGCTGTGCCCCATCACGATAAAAATTTCGCCTTTCTTCACGCTGAAATTCAGATTGCGCATAACCGGAAAATCCCCGTAACTTAAATCAAGATTTTTTACCTGGATCGCCGGCAGAACAGATTTTTCCATTGATTTTATACCCCCAAAACCTGACAGACAAAGGTAATCACCGCAGTAGCAAACACAATACTGATAATCGCACTGACTACCGCCGAGGTAGTCGCCTCTCCCACTGCCGCAGCACTCCTTGCGCATTGCATCCCCCGGAAACACCCGGCCACCGCAATAATAATTCCGAAAATAAAACTGTGGATCAACCCTACCCAAAGATTGACCAGGGTAACCGCAGACCGGGTATGCTGCCAGTATTCAACCGGATTAAGGCCTAATAAACTTATACTCATAATAAAACCACCCAAAATACCCATAAGGTTAGCATAGAGAGTCAAAAGCGGCATCATAATCACTAAGGCCAGAATACGCGGAATAACCAAGAATTCTACCGGAGACACCCCTAAGGTCTGCAAGGCATCGATCTCTTCGTTGCTCTGCATCAAACCCAGTTCGGCAGCAAAAGCCGCCCCGGTACGTCCGGCCATCAGTACTGCCGTCATCATCGCCCCCATTACCCGGACCATCCCGATACCCACGATATTGGCAATATAAATCTGGGCCCCGAATAATTTCAGCTGGGTGGCCCCGATAAAAGCCAGAATGATCCCGACCAACACACTGATCAAAGAAACTAAAAACAAGGCATCCGCCCCGCTTCTTTGTAAAATAAACATAAATTCATCCCGCCGGAAATAAACTTTACCCCGGACCAAGCGGATAAACGCAACCGTAATCTGCCCCAAAAAATTAAGCAGAGCCAGCGCCCCGTCAAAAAACCCTAAAACCCTGTCGGCCACGGCGCAGAAAAACGACCCCGCCTCATTTTTTTGCGCCGGTAAACTTTCATTAACTTTAAAAGCCAGGGTAAGCAATTTTTGCACTCCTTGGGGCAACCCCTGAAGATCAATCTTAATCTGCCGGTTTTCACATTCCTTAAACAAACGAAATAAAAAAGCCGCCAGCGCACTATCCCACCGGCTGATGGCAGAAGCATCAAAAGTAACCTGGCGGATATCCTTAAGCTGGGCGATCCGGGCCATGACCATTGCCACCTCAGGGGCCTGCTCGGTAATCAGCCAGGAGCCGCTTAATTTAAGGCAGAGAGTTTTAGGTTGGGGGTTTTGAAAAATAATTTTATCTTCCGGCATTTTAGAATCAGGCTACTCCGTGTTATTGGATTTAAAAACCAACGTAGCAAACAAAGAAACAAGAAATATAAAAAACCCACCCAGCGCCCAAAAACCACTTGCCCGCGCCTGTTTCTGCAGGGCAGCTATCCGGCCGGCATCAATATCTACTCCCAGAATCGCCACGGTGTTTCCTGCGTTGTCCTTAATCGGGGCATACCCGGAAAAAACTGCCCCCCATTCATCAGCAGTAATTTGTTGATCGGCAGTCGCATAATCATAAGCCCGCAGCATTGCCGGCAAGCCGATAGCGTCATACCGGTCACCGGGCAATGCCCGGGGGGATTGAGCGGTAATTACCTGCGGCGCCGGGTCAGCATCCGCCACATACTGCAGGATGCCCGGCTTATCCGTAGCCGCCATAATATAGACGTATTTAAGCCGGGGGTTAGCCTGCTTAATTGCCGCTAATTTATCCGAAAGCTCCTGATAAGCCAGGGAGCTGTCGCCGGATGCCACTAAAGGCACCTCCAGTATTTTTTGCGCATCAATTGCCAGCGCCGCATTAGCGGCTACCGAGATCAAATCCTGCCGGGTTTGCGCCAGAGTATCACGCAGGCGAAACTGGTTAGAAATATAATAACCCGCCCCCACCCAAAATAACAACATCGTAATCAATATCCCAAAAAACCTTCTCATATAATACTAGTCAACCATGACTTTCTCCAGCTGCGCCGGCTGATCAGGCTGGTGCGCCCGCTCCTGGATGGTGATCGTTTCTGCGACTAAATTCCCTTCCAATCCGTAACAATCCACGCTGATACTATCCCCGGGATTAAGATCGGCAACCGAAGAAAAACCGGCGTAAGTAGTTGATTTCTTTACGCTGATATAATATATTTTATTATCTTCATCCTCATCCCGCACGGCCAAAGCTCCGGAAGCAGCATTAACGGCAGTAACCACCCCTTTAATATTTCCTCCCATCTCAATCTCACCCATCATCTGATCGCTTTTTAACTCATCCATGGCTGCGGTTTCAGAGGCCTGGCTGCCGGCGGACTCCGCCCGGACAGGAGTAAACAATAATAACGCCAATAAACATACCAAATTTATTCTGCCCACAATCATTCTTTTTATTTTATCCTGCCGTCAAAGATCTGGATCGAACGGTCAAAGAAACTGTCCGGTATTTTTTCGTGAGTAACCATGACAATCGTTGTCCCCAATTGCTGGTTGATTTTTTTGAATAACTGTAATATTTTTTCGGCATTTTTGGAATCTAAGCTTCCGGTCGGTTCATCCGCTAAAACCAGTTTAGGACGGGTAACTAATGCCCGGGCGATAGCTACCCGCTGCCGCTCTCCGACAGAAAGCTTAAGAATAGCGCTGAGGCGCTTATGGGACAGGCCGACGGTAGAGATCAATTCATCCGCCCTTTTAACCCTTTCCTGCTGGCCCATCTTTAATTCCACCAAAGGCAATAAAACATTCTGCAGCACATTTAAGGTCGGCCAAAGGTAAAAGACCTGAAAAACAAATCCGACATTCCTGATCCTGAACCCGCTTTGCCTTAAAAACGGATACAGCGGGCTGCCGGCAAAATACATTCTGCCGGAGGTCGGTTTATCCAGGCCCCCGATCAGATGCAGCAGGGTAGATTTACCGCTGCCGGATGGGCCTTTAATCGCAAACAGCTCCCCCTGGCGGACATGAAAACTGACCTTATCCAGGGCGATCACTTTGCCGTCGGCATAATATTTACAAAGCTCTTTTGTTTCGATCAATATCTGATTATCCATAACGCAACACTTTCATCGGCTCAATGGAAATCGCCTTAAACGCCGGATACAGCCCGGAAAGAAAACCCAGCCCCACAGAAATAGCGATTACCCGCAGGATAAAGCCCAGGTCATAATGCATAGCCATAAGCCCGGAAAGCTGCGGGCTTAAAATAAAAAAGTACATCAAAAGATAACCCAGGCCCAGTCCGACGCAACCGCCCAATAAGCCGATCAGCATGGCTTCACACAAAATCATCGCGGCAATACTCAGATCGCGCCAGCCAATAGCCAAAAGTATTCCGATCTCCTGTGTCCGTTCTAAAACCGAGGCGGCCATGGTATTAGCGATCCCCAGAATGACGATAATAAAAGCCACAATCGATAATGCCCAGGTAAAATTAAAAACTAAATACATCGGAGTATTGTTATAAATAAAATTCTGGATATTTTTTACCTCCAGGCCCGGAAATGCTTCGGCGATTTGTACCTGGGCCAGGTCGGTCTGGCGGTTAAGCTTTGCATAATCAAACCTGGATTTTTGCGCGGAAGGAGTTTTAATCTTGATATTGAATAAAGTAACCTTATCCCCGGATTTCTTTAATTCCTGCAGCCGGGCCAGTTGAATAATCGCCGCACCATCCTCCAGGATACTCTGGCTTTGAAAAATTCCGGCAACCGTAAATTCCGCCCCTTTTAGGTTAATTTTATCCCCGATCTTTTTATTTAACCTTTTAGCCGCCAATACCCCCAGGATTGCCTGGCCATAATTCTGCGGCAGTTTACCCCGGAGCTTAAGCTCACTAAAAGGATAAGAACCTGGCTCCCAGCCATAAAGCAATAAATACTGTTTAAACTTAAAAGAATAGAGGTCAAGCAGTATCGGAGCAACCTGCTCAATAAGCGGCATCCCCTGCAGCTTATCTTTATAGGCAGCATCAATACTGCTGGATAAAATATCGACAACCCCTTTTTCAATCACTACCAGGTCAGTTCCGCGGGCTTGGAAGGTAGAGACTAAACTATGTTTAAGCCCGTCAGCCAGCCCGATAATGGCGACAAAAGCAGCAATACTAATACCCACCCCCAAAAGAGTTAAAAGTGACCGGATTTTCCGGTGCCAAAGATTGTTTAAAGTTATCGTAATAATATTCATTTAAGCTTGTTTTTCAGGTCTTCGATCTCTTTTTTAAGTTCAATAATGCGCTCTTCTCTGCCCACGCTTGACTTATAAAATACTTCCAACTCATGAATATGCCGGTCGTCTAACTCCTCTATCCTTTTACGCTCGGCAATTTCGGCTTGTAGCTTCTGTTCATTGGCGATCAACTGCAGATTAGAAGCCTTGAGCTGCTGCTGGCTGGCCCGTAGCTGTTGGTTAGCCGCCTGCATCTGCTGCTGGCTGGCCCGTAGAATATCCTCTGTCCTTCTGCGTTCCAGGTCAATCCGGTTTAAGTAAGTGACCAGCCAGATAACACAGCTAATTATTGTGATCATGTTCATCAATGCCACAAATGATACGCCGAATTCATTGGGCAAATACCCATGTTGTTCCCCCCAGATCTTTATCCAACCCAAAATCGGAGGAATAAACACCGCCACCGGGATCAGCCGCCGGGCAACTTTACTGCCCAGGTTATCACTGGTAATTGTTCCGGCTAACCATTGTTTCGGCCGCAAAAAAAATATTCCCAGGCCAATCAGTAAAAAGGCCAGCGCAGTATGCAGCGCCATTACCGTGGTTCTTTTGCCACCCAAATTGAAAATTTTTACTTCATAAACATACCACAATAAAGATAGGACCGATAGGATTACTACCAACAAAGAAAGAATCTGCATAAAAATATAACCCCGCTTATTTTTAGAATTTGACAAAAACAGCGCGATAGCCACCAGAGCAAAACCGGCCGCCGTATGCAAAGCCATCCGGCCGGGATAAGTGGTGAATAAAGCTCCGGGGTCATCTTTAAACATCAATTGGTCAATTCCTAAATTAACACCATAGACATACTCAATGATCGTAATTAAGGATAAACCCATAACAAAAATACAACAACTGCGCGTAACCAACAGGTTAATTTTATTTATCCGTTTTTCCTGGGCCGACCATAACGCCAGGCCGGCCAGCATAATGCATAAAGCCGTATTTGGCTTCATCGTCACCAGCCCCGGGAATACGCTTTTCATCGCCGTGATATCAAACAGCCACCCCAATAACACTATGCACCCTGTAAAAGATACAATTACCGCGGCGGCTTGCGAAAAAAAAGCAAACGAATCCTGAAGAGACTCCTGATGTGTTTTATTCATTGGCTTCTCCTGAGTTATACTCCCATCTATACAATAATCTATCCGGGCCATCGCCTTCGGAATAATGGACTTCGGCGCTTCCGATATTAATAAACATACACCTGCGCAACATCCCCCCTAATGCCCGGGCAACCACCTTTATGCTATGTCCATCAAGAATATCCGAAACTGAGGCAATCAAATTAGAGCAGACTTTATCATGCTTATCCTGCAGGACATTACCTGCCCCCACCAGGCAGGCCTCAATGCGCCGGGCATCGGCGCCCAGACGATTCATCTTAAACAACATATCCCCCTAAGGCATCAACAGCATATTTGGTATTATATGCCAGGCCGCTATTCGGGGAAACCCCGGGAAGCATAATATGCGCCAGCGCCCCAATTTTACTCCTGGCATCATAAGCAGCTAACCCGATACAGGAACCGATTGCATCTGTCCTCAGGATTATCCCTTGCTGAGCCGCCCAAACTTCACCGGTAGATACCGGAATCTCTGCTTTCACTTTTTTAGTTCTTTTTTCAGGCTGTCAATTTCTTTTTTTAAATCCAGGATCCTCTCCTCCCTGCCCATCGCCGCTTTGTAAAAGACCTCCAGTTCCTGCACGTGTTTTTTGGTCGCTTCCTCCAGTTTTTTACGTTCAGTAATATCCTCAACCGTCTCAATAAACCCGGCGATTTTACCATCCACTTGAAAATAAGGAAAGGCATTGATACGCACCTGGAATTTTTCACCGCTATTGCGCACGCCGGTGGCCTCCGAACTTTCATGACAGCCGGAGACCATCGCTTTTTTACCCGGGCAATGCGGACAAATCGCATCGCGTTTTTCAAACTCCGCAAAACAAAACTTACCCACAAACTCCTCCGGTGGCCGCTTAAAAAGCTCACCCTGCGCTTTATTGGTGAAAATAATTTTATAATCTTTATCCATATAAGTAATCCCCACCTTAATATTCTCAACCAATAACTTCATCTGGTTTTCAGTAGTTTGCAGGGCCGCTTCAGCGTTCTTGCGCTCAGTAATGTCCCGGATCACTGCCAGATACAGGCGCTTGCCTTCGGCATCTATGGTCCGCAAGCTGATCTCAACCGGGAACTTGGTCCCGTCTTTACGCTGATGAATAGTTTCATAAATTGCCTGGCCGGTCAGCTGTGCCGGTTTTACCTGCTGCTGGAAAGCCGCGCGCACCTCCGGAGCCCGGATATCCGCCGCCTGCATACCGATCAGCTCCTCCTGAGTATACCCGTAAAAATCGCTTACCCTGAGATTGGTTTCCAGAAAACGAAAATCCTTATCCAGAAGAATAATAAAATCATTAGCATACTTAGTCAGGTAACTTAAACGGGTTTCATAACTGCTCAGTTTCTCCAGGGTTTCTTTGCGTTCGGTAATATCTTTATCCACCCCGCGGTAGCCTTTAAAGTTCCCGGCTTCATCCCAGATCGCTACGCCATTAGTCAATAAACAGATCCTTTTGCCATCCTTCCGGATATTCCAATTTTCCAGGTCTTTGATCGGCACTCTCTCGGCAACAATCTTCGAAAATACTTCTGCCACTTTCTTAGCTTCCTCTGGCGGCATAAAATCAAACGGCGTCTTGCCGATTATTTCTTCACGGGAGTATCCTAAAATATCGGTACTTTTCTGCGAGCTGTAAGTAAATAATCCGCCTACATCTACCTCCCAGACCCAGTCAGCAACCACAGACATAATATCGGTTTGCCACTTTTGGCCCAGCCTCAGCTGCCTAAGCCGCTCTTCCAACGCCCCGACCTCTGATAAAAGCTCCTCTTTAGACCTGTTTTCCGTTGTCATAAACCTCCTTTAGAAAAACAAAACCCAAAGCCCGCATTCCTGCAGTTCTTTGGGTTAAGCATACCTGGCCCTGATGAACCCATTTCTTTCAAAAGACGCTCCTTTATCGGCTATTGGTTTGATACTATAATATTTTGCTGCTTAAGTCAATAATAAATCCCTTTTCCGGGGATTTATCTTTTACCGGCTGAGTAATATGCCAAACCATTTCTGCCGGTAAAAAAAAGATAGAAATTCGCCAGGATAACCGGCAGCATGGTAAAAACCGCTACCGGAATAAGCAGGTATAAACTTTTGTACAGAGCGATACCTACAGCCAGAATAAAAACCACCGACAAAGAAAGCACGGGAAATAAAATCGGCAGCGGGGTTAGTTTTTTTATCTGATCCGGAAAATTATACTCAAAGATCCTGAATGCGCCGCTTAAAACAATAGCCACAGCAAACCATCCTAAAAAATTACCCGCCGGGACACCGAAATAAGCTCCCGGTTTATGCCAGGCCCAATTGCCGGCATTGACCAGCACCGGATCCATCACCAGGTCAAGGGCTAAGACGATAAAAGCATCCAGCAAAATAAGCTTAACCAATAAAGCAGTATTTTTTGCCTGATGCGATGGCTTGCCCTGCCCTTGCCAGAATAGAAACGAATTCGAAATACTATACCCGGCATAGATAAAAACTGCCCAGTAAAAAACCACTAAAAGCGGCACGCCGCAAAAAAACATACCCTGTCCAAACAAAGGAAGCCGGGAAAACATCAATAAGCTGTCAGGATTATAGCGGTAATGGCTGCCGAATAAAAGGCCGGTTTTTAAGCCGATAATTTCGGCAATTAAACCGCAGGAACAAATAAAAAAAATTAAGGCCAGGCCCCTTTTTAAAAAAAGCGAATATACACAATGCATCATCAAAAGAATCACCGGAAGGAATATCTTGGCGTAATCAAAAACAATATGCCGGGCCCAGGCCAGGCCGCCGAACTCCCCCAGGCTATCGATGAGTAATACCGCAAGGATCGCCGTAAAAATAAAATATAAAACTCTTTCCTGCCAGACAGTTTTCATCTTTGCCGGCGCTGGTATTTATCAAAAGTACGCACGCCTTTAAAATAATGGATTGTGCCTAATAATTTGGCGATAGTCATTAACCAGCGGTACCAGAAAAATTCCAGGAAAATAAGGATGATAAAATAAATTACGTCGCGCGTCCTCAACACCGCCTGATCGCGGACAAAAATGAATAATGCGGCCAGCGAGATCAGCGCATTGCACAGGATCATAAAAACAATAAAAGTCAGAAATACCTTAATGTCCAGTAATCCCTGCAAGGCTCCCCACACCGCAAGAAACAAGGCAGCCAGTTCGACAAACACCCCCAAAAATTCATAAAAGAATAAATACGGCAGGGTCAGAAATGCCAGCGCCTTATGGCTGGGGCGCAGGAGCATATGCCGGTATTTTAAAACCGCCTCATTGATTACCCGCTGCCAGCGGTCACGCTGGACAATAAAAGACAGTAAATTTGAAGGGCCTTCTGTCCAGCCGACTAAGTACGGCAGCATCAGAATCCGTAAACCCTCTTTTTTATTCTCAATGATATAATCATGCGCCCTTAAGGTAAATTCCAGGTCTTCCGAACTGTAATCCGAAGCGTATCCCCCTAACTCCAGAAGAATATCCCGGCGCCAGATGCTAAAACCCCCGGCGACAATCGGCATCGCATTGTATTTACTCCAGGCCACCCGGTGGACCGCCAGTGAGCGGATATACTCCACATTCTGATAGGCGATGATCGGGTTAGGCGAAAAACTTTTTTTAATGATCCGGCCATCCTTAATATGAAAACCATTGACCAGCCCAAAATAACCCCCGACCCCGATAATTTTGTCCGGGTCTTTTTCCACCTGCGCCATAACCTTGATTAAAGCGTCCGGCTCCAGTACCGTATCCGCATCAATAGTGCAGACATACTTATACCTGGCCAGATTCAAAGCAGAATTTAACGCTCCGGCCTTTTTGCAGCCGTTGATTTTAGTTAAAACCGTAACCTGGGGATAAGCCAAAGAGGAAAAAACACTGTCCCCCTCTGAACAGGTAAAACGCTCTACATAATCTTTGCTGACAGGCTTAAGTTTTAAAAACTCCTCTAAAATCTTAAATGTCTTATCAACAGAACAATCATCTACCACAATTACCTCAAACTCCGGGTAATCCTGGTTAAGCACTGATTTGAGCGAATCCGCGATCCAATCCTCTTCATTATGCGCCGGGATGATAAAACTTACCGGCAGGGTAAAAGCTGAAACCGCCAGCCTGCGGTAATCCTCGGATGCATCCTCTTTTGCTCTCTTCCTATTTTCAAATAGGGCGATAATCGTCAGGCTGATATAATACAGATTCAAAATGATAAAATACGCAAAGAAAATAATGAAAATAATATAGGAAACTTTATCCGGAGGCATATTAATGATTCAGCGCAATCGCGTTTTTCGCGCTCTCCCTAACCAGCAGGTCGCTATCCTTAAGCATCGGGGTAATTAAAGGAATACATTCGCTCTTTAAAATTTTAGCCAGTGCCCTTATTGCGCGCATGCGCACAAACCAAACTTCATCCTTCAGGCAAAAGATAAGCGCATCTTTTGCCTGAAAGGCCCCCATCTCTCCTAAGCATTCGCATCCGGCAGCCCGCACATCACCGGAAGGATCTTTAGTCAAGTTCAGGATCTGGCTTAAATACTGGACCGGTTTAAATTTAGCTAAAAGCTTGAGGCACCAAAAACGCACAAACGGGTCATGGCTTTGCGTGGTTTTTACCACCTCCTCCACAATCAAAGGAGGAAAATCTTCCAACAAAGAGACGATCTTGTATCCGCTATAGATATGTTTATCTAAAAAATTCAAAAGGATCTTTGCCGATGGCAGGTTTTTGATCTGGCCTAAAGCCAGCATAGAAAAATAAGCCACATTTTCATCTTTATCCGCCAGGCCGCTTTCTAACACCCCCAAAACTGCCGGGTCATCCAAAGCCCCCAGGCTGATGATCGCCTGGATCCGGCGCCACTTATTTCTTGACTTTAGGGCGATCCGCTTAATTTCATCAATTTTATTTTCCGTGACAAAACAGGCTTTAAGCTCTTCATTAAGCTTGCTGGAAAGCACCAGCTTATTGCCATGGATTACCTCCGCTGCCTCCAGCGGATCGATCCGGCCGATCAACGATTCGCATCTTCCGCCGACATTTAAGCTTTTCGAAGCCGCCACACTCTCCAGGCGTTTTTTTAAAAGCACCAGGTGCCTGGCCTTCATCCGGATAAACACCCCTTTAGAAGCAACATAAACAATAATAAAAGCGCTGGTTAAAAAAGCGGCAGCGGCCATAAACTTATTCAGCTGCCCGAAAAAATCAATATGGTAGTTATACATTATTTTAAAACTTCAAGGTAAGCCCGTAATCGATGCTGCGCGAGATAAAAGCGGGCTCTTCTTTGCCGTAAGTAAACCCTAACCGCAGGCGCAGGCTTGTGTTAATTTTAAAATCAAATCCGGTATAAATAATATACCCGTTCTGATCGGCGGCCTTTAAAACATTAATATCATAAAGCCGCTGCCCCACCGCAGCGCCGAACCATAAATCAACCCACCGGTTCAAAGCAAGATTACCTTTAAATAGCGCCGACTGGGCCGCGCCGCGGCTTTCAGTAAAAGAAAGGTTATAAAAAGCGCCTAAGTAGCTGTCCCCGAAATAATAAATTAATCCCGGATAGGCGGTGTGGACATCATTTGCAGAATAATTCAGGTATTTATAGCCGGCCTGCCAGGATAAGTTTCCGGCCAACTTATGTTCATACTCCTGCAGGAAGCGGAATCTCGGCAGGTAGGTGATATCGTTGCCAAACCCGATCTCAGAATGCAGATAAGAAAAATTTTTAAATTTAAGATACGCACCCAGGTTAAAAAGCTGGTCTTGATTATGGAAACGGTCCCAGGAATCCACCTCAAGGTAAGGGGTAAAGCCATTGGCGAATGCGTACCCGATAGTATTGGCAAAAAGCCTCCACTGGCCTTTTCTTCCGTTTTGTTTTACTGCGCTGTATTCATAATAAGAGCTCAAGAAAAACTGGTTGTTTTCGAGGTACCTTACCGGCTCCTCCCTGAGCTTGGCATCGATCTCCGGGCGCTCCTGGGCAAAAGACAAAGTATGGACAGATAATATTGCAGCTGGAATTAACGCAAACAGCCTTTTAATCCGCATTTTTTCACTTTCCGGAAATAATCTACCGTCAGATCGATTATCTCCTCAATAGAAAATTCCGGTTTAAACCCGATCATTTTCTGCAATTTCCGGGTGTCCGGGATCCGGCAGGGCATATCCTCAAAATCCTTAGCTTTCCCCTGGTAAGCCTCTGAATAAGGGACAAAAATTACCTCAGACTTTGAGCCTACCCGTTGTTTAACTTTATGCGCCAGGTTCTTGATCGAAATATTGGCCGCCCCGCCGATGTTAAAGACCTGGCCTTCGGCCTGTTTTTTAAGGCTTAACGCCACTACCGCCTCTACCGCATCTTTGACATAAGTAAATGAGCGCATCTGCGAGCCATCCCCATAAACAGTGATCGGTTTATTCTGAAGAGCTTTAAGGATAAATCCCGGAAGCACCATGCCGTAGCGGCCGGTCTGCCGGGGGCCGACAGTATTAAAGAACCGCACAATGACTACCGCCAGGCCCCGCTCTTTGGCATAGGCCAGGGCTAAGAATTCATCCATGGCCTTGGCTTCGGCATAACTCCACCTGCTTTTACTTACCGAGCCCATTATCCGGTCATCATCTTCTTTAAATGGCTGGCAGATATGCTTACCGTAAACTTCAGAGGTAGAGGCAAGCACAACCTTTTTATGGTATTGATCGGCCAGCTCAAGGACGATCTCAGTTCCTTTAATATTAGTAATGATCGAACCCAAAGGATTGGCCAGAATATATTTTACCCCGACCGCGGCTGCCATATGATAAACAATATCACAGCCATGGATAAGCCGGCGCATCAGCTTTTTATCCAAAATAGAGCCTTTATAAAACTTAAAATTTTTATGCTTAATTATTGCGGAAATATTTGCTTTTTGGGAGGTAGAAAGATCATCTACTACGGCAACCTGAAAACCGCGCGCAAGAAGCTCCTGGCATAAATGCGAGCCGATAAAACCTGCGCCGCCGGTTACCAGTGCTTTTTTTAGAAGTAGTTTATTCTTCATTTAAAGTATTTAAATAAACCTCTGTTTCTCTAACCAATTCATCAATTAAATCCTTAACCGGGACGATCGTTTTTATCCGGTAGGCATTGCTGCCGCACATGGCAAACCCCTTATCCATCTGGCCCCGGTAAGCATTTAACAGCGCTTTGGCAATACAATAATTGACTTTTTTAGCATCACAAGTATACAAACATTTATACTCACAGGCAAAAGGCACCCTGACCCCCTCGGTTACCTTCTTAACAAATTCATTACGGATTACCCGTCCCGGCAGCCCAACCGGGCTCTGAATCACCACAATATCCTCTTTTTTCGCATTAAGATATGCCTCTTTATAATTCGGGGAAACATCGCATTCATTGGTGCAAACAAAACGCGTGGCCATCTGCACTCCGCTGGCGCCTAAGCGCATGACCCTGGCAATATCTTTACCGTCAAAAATCCCTCCGGCGGCAATCACCGGGATCCGCTTCTGCTCATTCTCAAAAGCGCGCGCCACCGCTAATACCTCAGCCAGAATTCTATCCAGAAAAAAATGCTTTCCATCGGCAAGCTCAGCCAGGCTAAAACCCAGATGCCCGCCGGCAAGCGGCCCTTCAACAATAAAAGCATCCGGCAGGCGCTTATACCTCCTGGCCCAGGTACTGCAAATAATCTGCGCTGCCCGGGCGGAGGAAACAATCGGAACAAGCTTAGTCCGGGCATTCTTAATCAAAGCCGGCAGGCGCAGCGGTAAACCGGAACCGGAAATAATCACATCCACCGATTCAGCCTGAGCGGCTTCCACTAACTCATCATAATTAGTCAGCACCGACATAATATTGACGCCAAAAGGATTTTTGGTCATCCTCCGGGTATCTCTGATGATATTAGTGAACTCATCACGCGAACGCATCTTGTAATCCCGCTTTTCATTACCGCATTCCTCCCCTAACCCGACCGCAGCAATCACTCCCAGTGCCCCTTCATTGGATACTGCCGAAGCTAACGCAGAAGAAGATACGCGCACCCCCATCCCACCCTGAATAATCGGTATCTTAATTCTTAAGTTACCTATATCTAAATCCGTAAATTTTTTATTCATAAGTTTGCTTAACTTCCATTATTCGCCAACATTTTTATAATGGTTCTTCTTTTTTTACAGATCCCAACGCCTGCTGCATAGCCAAAAAATCTTCATTATTTGCCAACATCAATAAAACATCGCCTTCCTCAATAACCGTAGCCCCGGATGGAATGATAAATTTATCGTTTCTGGAAACAAGCATAATCAGGCATTTCTCAGGCACCTTCAGTTCGCGGATCATTTTACCTGCGGCCACTGAATTATAAGGAACGATAATATCCGTTAATTCTGCATCCATTCCTTTTGTCTTTTCAAATTCAAGAGGATAACTCTTCCGGCTGACCCAGGGAGTATTCAGCTTCAATATCCTGGAGACAACCGGTATGGAAGATCCCTGAATCAGCACCGAGGCAATAACAATAAAAAAGACGATATTAAAAATTGTATCGGCCTGCGGAATACCGGCCATAAAAGGAAATGTCGCCAGGATAATCGGGACCGACCCCCTGAGGCCGACCCAGGCAACCATAGTCTTTTTACGCATACTTATTTTAAACGGTAATAAACATAAAAATACGCTAACCGGCCGGGCAACCAGCATAAGGATCAAAGTAAGCAATAATCCCGCCCCGATTAACGGAACGATATGTGAGGGAAAAACCAAGAGGCCCAAGGTTACAAACATCGCGATTTGCATAAGCCAGGCCAGGCCATCATGAAATCTTATAATCGTTTTCTTGTTCGGAAACTCTGCCTGCCCCAACATCAATCCCGCAAGATACACCGCAAGGATCCCGCTACCTTTTAACAAAACAGCGATGACATAAGTCAGGACAACCAAGGAGATCATCATCACCGGATATAACCCTTCGTAGTACAATTTCATCCGGTTAATAAATATTACGATAAACCTGGCCATGAGATAGCCGACCAGCGCCCCCATGCCCATATTCAGGAAGAAACCGGGGACCAAAGCAAGAACGCCCATATTTTTCGCCGTCAAAATGCTGATAAAACCGGCTGTCAGGAATACTGCCATCGGATCATTGCTTCCTGACTCAAATTCAAGCAGTGGCTTCAGGGGTTGTTTTAAACTGATACGTTTAGACCTTAAAATACTAAATACTGCTGCAGCATCGGTAGAAGAAACGATCGAACCTAAAAGCATCCCTTCGAAAAAAGAAAATTTTAAGATATAAACGGCACAAAGCCCGGTGATCACCGCAGTCAGCAAAACCCCTAACGTAGACAAAATAACCCCCGGCCAGGCTACCGGTTTAGTATCCCTCCAATTAGTATCCAGGCCGCCGGAGAATATGATAAAAACAAGGGCAATGACTCCGATGGATTTGGCCAGCTGCGCATTATTGAAATGGATCCTGCCGATCCCTTCTGAGCCGGCAAGCATCCCGATCATCAAAAAAAGTAATAATGCCGGAATAGCAAATTTGTCCGAAAGCTTGCTTGAGACAACGCTGAGGAATATCAATGCCGCTACCCCAAATAAAATAATTTCAAGTTCCATGAATAGTATTATACCTTATAATCATCAAACAGAACACAAAAACCTCTCACCGGTCTCAAGCCTTGGCGCTTTAACCCGAAAAAAAATAGCGCTGATCCAGTTTAAGAATCAGCGCTAATTTTTTCTTTTAAAAAGTAACTACCTTATCGCTCTCTTTGATGATTTCGTACATATCTTTCATGGTCGAAATCGGGCACATTTGGCTACCTTCCTGTTCTCTACTTTTAATGCATGCTCCGCAAGCATAAATCTTACCGCTGGATTGTAAAAATCTATCTGCCTGCTCAACGGTATTAAATTTATCAGTACTGGCCTTCTGATACTCAACACCCTTACCCATGAAGAAAACTTTGACTTCATCATTCTGGCCAAGAGCAAAATTAGCATACCTAAGGGCATTCCAACAGGTCTCTGCGTCATTACTTGAAATAATAATGCCTATTTTCATTTTATAGCCCGAAACCATCCCCTTCTCTGACTCGCACAAATCCATAACCAAAAGCTCCGCGCATCGCCTGCGTTGCCCGCTTACCGGTACAGTGCATCGGGGCAATTTTACGAACGCCAGAATCTCGTAACTCCTCTATAATAGCCGCGTTTGTTCCATCTGTATTGTCTTTTAAATGCAACCCCCCAAGCACAAAGTAAATTTGCTCCTTTGAAAAATGTTTTTTTACATTATTTACAATATTAACAATCCCGGGATGCGCGCAACCCGTAATAATCGTTATGTTTTTTAAAAACTTAACGGCCAAAGCCTGTTCAAAAATTACCCTATCTGCGCAAACGCCTTGAATCTGGCCGGTAGAAAATATATCTTTTTTAATTTCCATAAACGGCTCGACTTCAACGACCCGGACACCGAAAGAAGCAATTCTATTCTTTACCTCCCGGTCAGACCCCGGACAAATATAAACTGTAATATCTTTCCGATCCCCTAACAAATACCATAACCCGGATATATGATCCCAGTCATCGTGCGATAAAACAATATGCTTGATTTTAGCAACATCAATGTTAAACTTCCGGATATTTTTTAAAAGCACCCCTGGATCACCAAAAGTATCAAAAAGCACATCTTCATCGATTAAAAACGAAACACCCCACCTGCGGATAAACCGCTCCCATTTACTTGAACCTACAGCGATAATTTTAATCTTCATAGTATTAATGATGTATCACTGCCGCAAAATACATAAACGCCACACCAAGCATAAAAACTAACATTGAAAGCGTAGCTTTTTTAAGGTCCTGTTCTTTATGTAATTCCGGAATAAGATCACAGCTTGCAATATAGATAAATCCTCCTGCGGCCACCGGCATAAGTAATCTCAGAAATACACCTGAGACATTAGCCAGAGCAAAGCCGATCACCGTTCCCAAAATGGCGGTTATAGCTGATAAGAAGTTATAAAATAGCGCTTTGTTTCGGCTTAATCCTCCGTAGATTAATACCCCAAAATCCCCTATCTCCTGAGGTATTTCGTGCATGATAATCGCAAATGACGTAGCCATACCAAAATTGATATTCACTACAAAAGAAGAACCGATAATCAAGCCATCGATAAAATTATGCACCCCATCGCCAATAAGATTAAGATAGGTAAACGTGTGAATCTCGCATTTTCCTTTGTGGCAATGACGCCAATGCATGTACTTCTCTAATATAAAAAATAAAATAAACCCAACAATGACAAATAAATAAACTTGGCTACTAGGCCCGATTTTTTCTACCGCTTCAGGAATGAGGTGTAAAAACGCTCCACCGATTAACGCGCCGGCAGAAAAACTAATCAACAAAAGAAGAATTTTACTGAGCAGATTTTCTTTTAAAATCAGACTGACAACACCGATCAAAGAGATTAGGCTAACGATAATACTAGCACTTAGCGCCCATATAAAATTCATCTAATTGCCCTCCATTTTTACTATAGTTATTTCTTTCTTGCCGATATCACTACAAAACTACCCCTGCCAAAGCCTTTTTTAGGCCTCTCCACTGAATTCATTTTATCCGGAAATTTATATATCGCTTGATAATACGAAACCCTGCCAAAACCAGACATCTTAAGCAAATTAGCGACTTCTTTTGCCCCGAAAAAATGTGCCTGTTCATAAAACAAACTTTTTTTACCCTGATAAAATCTGCCTAAAAAACTGTCCTTATCAATAATTCCGATAATCACCCTGCCATGTTTCTTTAAAACTCTTTTGGCTTCTATTAATACTTTAATAGGATCTTTAACAAAACACAAAGTGATTATAATGGCAATATAATCAAAGGTGGAACTATCAAATGGCAATCTTTCCCCTTGAGCATGACGAACATCTATTCTTCTTTTTTTGGCAATTTTGAGCATATTTTCAGAAGGATCAACCCCGCACTTGATCCCTAATCTGGAAGCAAATCTGCCTGTGCCAACGCCAATTTCCAGCCCTTTTCCATTCTGCGGCAGTACTTTTCTTATTGCCTCCAGCTCTGACAAAAATGCAAATTTATGCTTATCATACCAGGTGTCATATTTCTTATAATGCTTATCAAAGGTATCACTCATAAATCCAGGTCTCCGAACCAACCGTCATAGAACCTTTTGAGGTGTTCGTATTCTTCTTTTGACATAGTATTTTTCTTTACCTCTTTCTCTTTAAAAGAATACCGATAATTTGCGCAATAGCTTAAGATAATATCTCTGGCGTGGTTTATCTTTTTAAATATTTCTTCACAGTATTGCTTATCTTTCTGCTTACATCTATCAGGATGGTATTTAAGAGCTAAACTTCTAAAGGCTTCTTTAATCTCTTCTATGCTCGCCGTTTCGTCTAATCCTAATGTTTTTCTTGCTTCATCAATTTGTTTGAAATTCATCGTATTATAATCCTATTTATATCTTTGGCTGACTATATATTACTTATATCAAATGAGGCTTAATTGCCGTTTCAATCTCTGCCTTAGAGAGCGCGCCTACAATTCTATCTACGACTTCCCCATTTTTAAAAATCACTAATGTCGGTATACTCGCAATACCATAGCGGGAAGCCATTTTAGGGGCATCATCCACGTTCAATTTACAGACTTTTAATTTTCCTTTATATTCTCTGGTAATTTGTTCAATTTCCGGAGCAAGCCTCAGGCAAGGCCCACACCATACAGCCCAAAAATCCACCAAAACAGGCAAAACTTCGTCCAACACCTCTTGTTTAAAATTAACATCAGTTACATCGATCCCCATTTTCTCCCCTCCATTACAGCAAATATTTCATTAATAAATTTCGCCCTTTTCTAACCTACCTGCTCATGCTCTTAAGTAATTTCGCTATGGTAATCTGTCTTAATGTATTATTTAATTGAAACTCAATATTCTTCATCTTCCGCATTAGTAAGCATGTATCAGGATGAATACAAATATTTTTCTCAAATAAACAACTAAAGATATCTGAATCATCCCGGGAAATACTTACTATATCTATAATGCGTATTTTATCCGGCTTGACATTCAACACAAAGCCCCCACGGTTGCCTTTTAAAGACTTTAATATTCCCCGCTTGCTTAAGGCCTGCAGAATCTTGCGTAAAAAAGCTTTGCGCATATTCAATTTCTTTACCAGCTCATCCACCGAAACTACCCTAGCGCTATCTTTAGCAAAATAAAGCAGCGATTTAATCGCGTAATGAATATCTTTCGTGACTAATTTCATTTACATTGATAGATTGGTATGTTTTTCTTTGGCCTTTTGAAATTTCAGCTTGAACAACATCGTCTTTTCCAATAATCCCAAATAATCAATAATTAGTTTTCCTTGCAAGTGGTCTATTTCATGCTGTAAAACTCTTGCTAAAAGCCCCTGCGCCTCCAGTTCAATAACCTTTCCCGATTCATTTAACCCGCTTACGATAATTTCCTCCGGCCGGGCAATACTCACCCCTATTCCCGGAACACTTAAACATCCTTCCTCCCATTTTTTACCTAAACCTTTTGAACCCATAATCACCGGATTAGCTAATTTGATTGCGCCTTCGCCGATATCCACAACGATTAAACTTTTTGCAACCCCGATTTGAGGGGCCGCTAAACCAATCCCCGTAAAATACCGCATAGTAAAAAGCATCTCTTCAAAAAGCCTTACTTCTGTATCTGTAACCTCTTTTATCTCAAGCGCTTTCTTTCTTAAAACGCTATCCGGATATTTTTTTATTTCTAATGGCTCCATTTTTATTTAAATTGTGCAACAATACTATATCCCCCATCTTACAGCCGGTCTCCTTTGCGATAACCGGGCATTTCACCATAAACAAAAAGAAAATAGACCTTTTTTCTTGCGACAAAGCCTCAAAATTCCCCTGGCCCTTACTAATGACTATATCCGCACGCCTGAAAATCTTTAGAAATTCATCTGAACAGTATTTTAAAATAGTGCCTGGCGCATCAACTCCACTAGAAATAACCTGGGCCGTTTTATCTATCCCGCAAAAAACCGCGTCTTCCTTAAGGGCGTCATTGATTGCCGGCTTATCCCGAACTGCAAAAATAACTTTCCGGTGGTCGCAAAACTCCTCAATAAAAACCCGGTCAAAAACAATCTCGCCGGCATTGTCAGCCAAATAAAGAACTGTTTTTGCCGATTTTAAAACCTTCTTAAAACCTTTATAATCAAATACGCTCTTCCGGCCGGCAGTAAAATTATCTTTAAATAATTTCTGGATCTCCGACTCAATATCCAAAGTGTTCTTTGCCGCGTAATCAATGACATTACCCGCTATAGCAAATTCAATCGCTGTTAACAAACGGTCCTTGGATTGAGCAATCTTTTCTTTAAGTCTCGCATAAAGCTTCATTGCCCGGCGGTTGCTTTGGTCTTTAACTCTTTTATAAAGGTCAAGCTCAGCGAACCTTTTTCCAAAAAGTTTTTGCATCTTTCGCGCCATTTCCGGAGGAGTTAATTCCAAAGAAAACCCGGGGACTAAAGAGGCAACGTCATCCATTATTTCTTTATGAATAAACTTATTCTCGGTGAATAAACGCCCTTGCTCAAGCGCTTGCCTAAAAAAGCAGGGAATACAATCTAAATAAGTTTTCACTTAATTTTACCCCGCCTTTTCAAAGTCTCTTCATCGCTTATAGATGCAATATCCTTAGGCGCCCGTTCATCATAAACCGAAATCAGATTAACCCCTTTACAAACGGAATTAAAATAACTCTTTATCTTTAAAATTTCTCCCTCTGCTAACGGTTTAACATGACAAGGCCTTAACGGCGTATTTAACTGGACCTCATCCGGATTGATATAATTTGTAAGATAAATATATTTATTAATATCCTGTTTATTGTTTTCTATGAACATTATCTGCAAGGCTAACTTTCCCTGATAATTACCCCTAAATTCCTTTATGCCTTCTAAAATATTATCGAATCTTACCACCTTAACCGGCCGATTAATCTCCTGTAAAGACTCTTGAGAACAGGCATCTAGCTTAACAATAACAAAATCTGCTAAAGCCAGCTCCGCTCTTACCTGGCTTAATTCCATTAAAGAGCCATTAGTTATAACTGCAATTGGCTCTTTACGGATTAATTTTACTGCTTTTATCATCTCCCCTAAATTCTCAGCCAATGTAGGTTCCCCGGCCCCTGAAAATGTTATATAATCTATTTTCAACGGAGGCAAAATAGACAGTTCCTCAACAATCTCCTTAATTTCAATAAATTTTTTTCTTTCATGAGTAAAAAGCCCCGTTTTCCCAATCTGACAATAAATACAATCAAAACTACAAATTTTTCTCCCTTTGGAGATCGGGTCTATCCCTAAAGAGCTTCCCAGCCTCCAAGAAGGAACCGGGCCATAAATATATTTAAACGCGGTTTTCATAATCTATTGCTCGACAAATTCTTTTATTTTATCCACAATTCCCATAAAGGCCTCGGCGGATTTTGATTTTTCTTGAAATGAAACAAACGGTGTTCCCTTATCGCCAAAATCAACAAATTCCGGCTGAAACGGCACCCTGCCTAAAAACGGAACCTTTAATCCTTGCGCAGCTTGCTCACCACCGCCTTTTTTAAAAATATCTGTTTGCCCCTGGCAATGCGGGCAAATAAACCCGCTCATATTTTCAATTATACCGACTACCGGTACTTTTATTTCCTGAGCGAACAAAACACTTTTTCGCGCATCAAGTATAGCAACATCCTGCGGCGTAGTTACGATAATAATCCCGCTTAAATTAGGAATAAGTTGGCAAGCGCTTAACGGCTCATCCCCTGTCCCGGGAGGAGCGTCAATCACCAGATAATCTAAATTGCCCCAGTTTACATCACTTAAAAATTGCCGGATCACCGCGGCTTTCGCAGGCCCACGCCAAATTATCGGCTGATCAGGATTGTAGCCTGAAAGGGCGATGCTCACTGCTTTAAGATTTGCGCTGACTAAAACAGGCTCTATACCAAGCTTGTGGGCGGAGATTGAGTGGCTCTCTATACCAAGCATTTTAGCAATATTAGGCCCATGGAGATCGATATCTAAAATACCGACTGACTTACCAGTAAGAGAAAGTGCATACGCAAGGTTAACCGCTACCGTAGTCTTGCCTACCCCGCCTTTACCGCTCATCACAATCAGAGGATGCTTAATTTTAGACATTCTCTCTTTAAGCTGTTTTTCCTGCTCTACGAAATCCTGCTCATTCATTTCTTAATTCCCCTTTTTACCTTTTTAATAAATAATCCGCGATTGCCCTATAAAGGGTGCTTATGGACAGTATTGAACAGTGCAAGTGATCTACAGGTAGGCCTTTAAGCTGTTTAATCACTTCTCCGGCTGAAATAGCCAATGCTTCATTAATAGTTTTGCCATAAGCCAGATGTGCGGTCATTGCAGCGCATGCCCTTGTGGCGCCGCATCCATCTGTGTAATATTTAATATCGGTAATCCTTTCATCTTCAATCACCAAATAAAACTCCATCGCGTCCCCACAAGGCCCCTTTAAATATGACGAACTTGTGGGATCGTTCATTCTGCCAAAAAACTCTTCTTCATTACTCTTACTTGCCATATAAGCATCCTTCCTAAAAGATACTTTATCTATACAGGCGCGTATTCGTTTTTATCTTTAAAACTCGGCATGCTCCGGGCATTAACCGGCAATTTAGACACACTGATGAATACCTTAAAATTTCCTAAATGCACGCATTTCCCGCTGTGATCATTTGAAAAAAGATATTGTTTATTTATATCCAAACTATGAATATTTTCGCTTTCTTCCGCATAAGCAGAAACAAAATCAACTCCATTCTTAGTTAAAACAAAAACTGGTATTTGTTTAGAAAGTTGTATTATCGCTAAAGGCCCAATCATCTGGCGCAAATCAGAAGAGGCACAACTCCACACCAAATCAGCGTAATCGCCTATCATAGCAATCTTATCATTAGTTATACCAGTCGTGCATACCACCAATAAAATTATTTTAACGCCGTTTTCTTTTTCTAACAAACGCATCCTCTTTAAATTCTCAGCCGAATCTCCGCTTACCGTAACAGCGATAGTTTTATACCCTGCTTTTATCGCTTCCTTAACCCCCCGAAACTGGTCAATCAGCGCGTTTTCAGATACTATCCGGCAACCGGCAGTTTTAAGTTTTCCAATAATGCCTTTAATTGGCGAGGTTAACAACAAGCTATTCATTCGCGCGCCTATACCTTGGACAACTTCCGGCTCCGGCACGATAACTGTACCGGCCCCTTCACAGACTACAACTGCAACGTCAATTACGCTTTTTCTTAACGCCAACATAAGCATCTCTGATGCCCCATATGGAATTAAAACATCTCCGCAGGTAAGCTTCCTATGATCAGTAAAAAAACCATAATCTTTTATTTTTGATTCAATTACGCTTTTAATCGCGCTTTTAATCGCTTCCTTATCATTACCCTTTATATTGCTAAAATCTTTACATAAATGTTTTGCTAATGGGCAAAATCTAAGCGTTGGCTCAGTAATATTAATTACTTTCCCGCAAGATACGCTAATAAACGATGAAAAATATTTTAATACGTGAATATCCCGCCTATTTATATAATCCATACCTGTAACTTTTCCCAAATGCCGCGAATATCATCCTTAACTGGCGTATCCTTGTATTCCATAATCGTCTTACCCTCAACCATGGCTTCAACCACTGTTTTATCAAACCTGACTTTGCCGATCAACGAAATCCCGTTTTTTACGCAATGATCTTCTATTCTTTTTGACATATCCGGGTTTAAATCATATTTATTAATTATTAGCCGCGAGGGGACATTAAAATGTTTGGTTACTTCTATAACCCTTAAAGCATCATGCAGGCCGGATAACGTAGGCTCAGTGACTACTACCGCGCAATCTATTCCGGAAAGCGAAGCGATAACCGGGCAGCCTATGCCCGGAGCGCCGTCAATAATTACCCAATCGCAACCGGTCTTCAGTGCCAATTCTTTCGCCTGCTTGCGCACCAAAGAGACAAGTTTTCCTGAATTTTCTTCAGCGATACCAAGCTTAGCGTGCACCATAAGACCAAAACGCGTTTGGGAAATAAACCATTCTCCGGCAAGGTTCTCCTCCATCTTTATAGCACCCACCGGGCAGATATGACTGCAAAAACCACAGCCCTCGCAAGACACATGATCAATCACAAAACTATCACTGATAGCGTTAAATCTACAAGCCGCGATGCATTTGCCGCATTGCTGACAGGTTTTTTTATCAATTACGGCGCTCAGGCCGCTTCTAAAATCTTGGCGGAATTTAATTTTTGGCTGCAGCAATAAATGCAGGTCAGCTGCGTCAACATCGCAATCAGCCATAACATGATTTTTTGCCAAAGCCGCAAACGCTCCGGTGATTACGGTTTTACCCGTGCCGCCTTTTCCGCTGATTACTACAATTTGTTTCATTATTTTTATCCTTTAAAAATAAATGCCTCTTTTTAATTCCGATCTTTTTAAGCTACAATTTTCCGTACACATCCTGCGCGGCTAAAATAATCGGGTACATCGTCGGCGCGCTGGTTAAATAAGGATGCGTAGCTACCTGCAGGGTCTCCAGCTCCGTTGCCGACATACGCTTCTGGATAGCGATACCGATTATATTGATCATTTGCGCACAAGACATGCCACAGCTGACCTGGCCGCCTAAAATAATACCGGACTGTTTAGAGAAAATCAGCTTGATTTTACCCTTATGTGACCCCGGCAATGAAGCGGGATGTTTATCCACACCATCTATGCTACAAACGACAATTTCAAAATTCTCATCCCGGGCAGATTTTTCGGTAAGCCCCGCTGAACCCAAAACCAGGCCATCAATATAGGTTGAATATATAGCAATCGTCCCCTTATTCTCACGGATAACTTTTATCTGATAAAGATTAGCTCCGGCGATTCTGGCTTCGGCTGTTGCGGTAGAAGCCAACATCACTGCGATGGCCTTTCGAGTATAAAAATCCCTTTTACAAGCACAATCTCCAATCGCGAAAATATCCGCATCCACCGAAGTACGCATATATTCATCAGTTAAAATACCTTTACAGGACCCCAGTTCTAATCCGGCATCTACTGCTAATTTTACATTCGGCTTTGAACCGACACCAAGAATTACTCCCTCAATCGGTATTTCTTGGCCATCACTAAACTTCACCTTTTCCACTTTATCTTGGCCAATTATCTCTTCAACCCGGGTATTCGTTAAAACATTGACTCCTTTTTCCTTTAACCGTATTTGAGCCATCTGCGAGAACTCCGGATCAAATGAATTAGCCAGTAAATGCGGCAGCATTTCTACTAAGGTAACCTTTATACCTTTTATTTTAGAGAGCTCATCAGCAAACTCAACTCCGATGAAACCTCCGCCGATGACTAAAACATTCTTACAGCGCTTAATCTGATCTATAACATTCTTTAAATACCCCATTTCTTTATTTATTGGATACACCCCTTGCTTATCTACACCTTTAATGGGTAAGATTAAGGGGGTTGAACCAACTGCTAAAACTAACTTTTCGTAAGAATACCGGATTTTGTTCTCCGAATCCACTATTTTATCTTTTCTGTTTATACTTACAGCTGTATCAATAACTATTTCAATATTATTCTTTTCTAAAGAGGCCATTCCTAACTTATTTTCATCGGGGTTATTTAAACTGGCAAACATATACGGAATTCCACAGGGAATCACTCCGTCGGCGATATTTTTGATCACCGTAATGCTCTTATCGGGATAATATTTTCTAGCAGTTACAGCGCAAACTACTCCCGCCGGACCGGCGCCGATAATTAATATGTCTGTCTTTTTATTCATCGCCTCTCCTCTTCTCTTCTTTTAACGATTCCAACATTACACAAACACCATGGACTACCTTAATATTGTTATCATGGCAAAACCTGATGGAAGCCTGGCTCTCTGCCCCAGGCTGAAGCCAGACTCTTTTTATGCCTTTTTGCAGGCATTCTTTTAAAATACTTTCCGTTACTAACGGAGGTGTAACGATATTAACCACATCCACACTATACGGAATATCGCTTATCGTTTTATAACAAATTTTGCCCTCCACTTCCCTCAAGCGCGGATTAACCGGAAATACCTCATAGCCTTTTTCTGTCAAATTAACTAAAATCTTATAGGCAAATTTTGTTTCATTCCTGAATGACCCTACTACAGCAAAACTTTTCTGCTTTAAAAAATCTTTAACTAAATTTTCCATCTCTAATTAGCTTAAAAAGCCTCTGGAAATCTTTTTTATATTCTGGAAATGCCTGAACAATCGCCTCCCCCTTTGAATAAGCCATGGCTATTTCTCTTTTAAACGGTATCCTCATCAAAACGGAAATATTTTCTTGCTTACAATATTCTTCTGTTTTATTATTTCCTAAATCCGAGCGGTTGATAACTACCCCAAAGGGGATCTTTAATTTTCTCAAAACCTCAACCGCTAAAATCAAGTCATTTAGGCCAAAAGGCGTAGGCTCGGTAACTAACACGCAAAAATCACTGTCCTTAACAGAAGTAACTACAGGGCAAGACGTGCCCGGGGGAGCATCAATGATGACGGTTTTTTTAGGATTAATATGCTCTTTAACCTGGCGAATGAGCGGCGGAGACATTGCTTCGCCGATATTCAGCAACCCATGAATAAATTCTATTTTTCCGCAATTACCTATCTCAACTACCCCGATCTCTCTATTTACTTCTTTTATTGCCTTTTCAGGGCAAAGAGCACTGCAGGCGCCGCAGCCGTGGCACAAATTCGCGAATACCAAAGTAGTCCCTTTTTTCCCATCTTTCCCCGGAAGTACCGCTATTGCATTATAAACACAAACCTTAGCGCATTTGCCGCAATAAACGCATTTTGAATCATCAATCTCCGGAACCGGAATATAAGCTTTATCCTGTTTTTTGATTACCGGTTTTAAGAAAATGTGGGCGTTAGGCTCCTCAACATCACAGTCAAGAAACTGCACGTTATCAATGGATAACGCCAAATTAACCGCAACCGTAGTTTTACCTGTGCCGCCCTTACCGCTGGCAATTGAAATGATCATTGATTTTATTTAAGTCCCTGCTTGCAATTAATACACATTGATACATACTCTGGATACTTCTTACCAAAAAACGCTTTTCCCTTAAATAGGCCTGAGCATCTATTAATTTAACCTTACCCACTTCATGTTTATTGCCTTCAAGAGCGTGGATCTTATCCATAATTTTAAAACCTTCTTCGGTAAAATCCGCTAAAATTAATTTTCCATTTTGTGAAAGCAGCCTAATTAATTCATCAAGTACTTGATGGGGATTGCGCAGATGATGAATAACATTGATAGAAAGGACGGTATCAAAACTACCATCAGAAAAACTGGTATGTTCGCCGTTTTCAATCCTGAAATCTACCTGCGCCTGGAAACCAAAATGCGCTATATTTAACTTTGCAAAACGCTGCTGAACTGCGGATATATCAAAAGTAACAAAAGAATACCCGGCTTTAGCTAAAGCCAGCGCAAAATTACCCTTACCGGTCCCGGCTTCAAGAATCCTCCCATAGAGAGGCTTGGCCTGCTCTAGGATAAAATCTCTTTCCTTCTCTATGTCGTAACCAAAACTTTGATAAAGCTTTTTTCTCTCTAAATATATTTTATGATTTTCAAGAATTTCATTATCCAAGGTTTAATCCTTTTTTTAGCCTTAAATCCGTTCAGCAATAAGCACTTCTTGAACTTCGCTTTGAACCTTTTTTACATTAAAACCTGCCGCGATAAAATACTCCTTCGCCTCGTTTAAGCGATGTTTAAAATAATCATGCCTGCGGCCTTCGGAAGTATGGCAGGCGTTAATTATCTCCAACCCTTTATTACTGAAATCGCTTAATACCACCTTACCGCCATTGCGCAAAAGACGGATTATTTGGCCTAAAACCGCTTGTGGTTTTTTAAGGTGGTGAAATACATTAATAGAAAAGATAGTATTAAAACTTTGGTCCGGAAAACTCAAGACTGCCGCATCTTCGATTTTAAGAACAACTTGCTTTTCCAGACCAAAATAACGCAAGTTCAACATAGCAATCTCTTGTTCCTGCATAGAGATATCTATACTGATAAAACTATAGCCTCGCTTTGCTAAAGCAAGCGTAAAGTGGCCTTTACCGGTCCCGATTTCAAGAATTTCTTTAGAAATAGGCAGGGATTTATTGAGGATAAAATCTCTTTCCTTTTCTAAGTCATACCCATGACTTCGGTAAAAGTTGACTCTTTCTAAATACCTTTTATGATTTTCAAGAACTTCATATTCCAAAATTTAATCCTTATTCCCTTACCATTCTTATCCCGCATTTAGGGCAATTCATTGAAGCGCAAGGCGTACCCGCCGGGTGGACAACCTTTTCTCCGCAAGCAGGACATACACAATTTCCTCCCGGGCCCGCATTGCCCCTTCTGCCTCTACCCATCCCCATACCTCTTCCCATCCCAAGACCTTGGTTTCTAGGGCCAGTTCCATCTCCTCTTGGCATAACAATCACCTCCTAATCGTGCTCATCAAACATCTTGTTTTGCACAAGGTCATTCTTTCTGATCCATTCTATAAGCATCGCCGCATGCTCTTTTTCTTCATTCATATTGTGCGCAAGTAATTTTTTAAGCGAATCATCATCAGTAGCATCTATTCTCTCCTGATAAAAATCAACCGCTTCAAGCTCTTCCCGCAAAGATTTCCTGGCTCTTTCTAAATCAACATGTTTCGGATCCATCTTCTCAATTGACTCAAAAAATGGCATAATGATCACCTCCTAAATTAATATCGCATCGTTCGGGCACTGATTTGCGCAGGCACCGCACTCGACGCAAATATCCTGGCATATACCGCAACCGTTACATTTATTTATATCTATTTTCGCTGCCATTTACATTCTCCTGGTTATTTATTTTTATTCGGCATGCCGGAATGTGAAACAACGCTCGGGCCGGACACTGCCTTAAACTCTCCTTTTTTGTATTTTTCAATCGCTTCCTTTATGGTGCCCGATGCATTGGTAAAAATCCCTACCCCCGCAGCCTGTAATGTTTGGAAAGCATTCGGTCCGACGTTCCCTGTTACCACAGCCTTAACCTGTTTTGAAGCAACCAGCTGCGCAGATTGAATACCCGCACCGCCCATAGATTCAATGTTCGGATTTACAATAGCCTCAAATTCTAAAGTATCGGTATCAACAATAATGAAATACTGACACCTGCCAAAGCGTGGATCTACCTTAGAATCTAAATTGCCGCCTTCTGAAGTAACGCAAATTTTCATAGATTCTCCCTTTCTAATGCTCACAATTATCTTCGTGCGGATGGTCGCATACCGACTTATCTAAACCATAACCTTTACCCGCACCGGGCTTGCAAAGACTCTCTCCGCCTTCCAAGGTGCCCTTCTTAAGTTGTTCTACCACCTCATCTATCTTTCCGCTTATCCCGACAATCGTCTGAATACTATACTCCTGGAAAAACAATGTTGCCCGCGCCCCCATGCCTCCGGCAATGATACAATTGACGCCTTTTTGATGCAAAAACTCAGGGATTGCCCCTGGCTGATGCCCGGGATTTACCACCTCTATCCTTTTAGTTACCTTACCGTTTTCAATATCAACAAGGGTAAAAGTCGGGCATCGGCCAAAATGGGCAGATACAAACTCTCCGTCACTAGATATAGCTACACGCATAATCACTCCTTTATTTTTTCTAAGGCCTCCATACGGCCTTGAATATCCTCAAGCTGTTTTTTTATAACATCCGCTTGCTTTTTTAAGATATCCGCCTCCTGTTTTGGAGTTATTTCCGGCGCGTAAGGATACATTCCACCAAACGCAGGTATCCCCGTCGTGGCTCTTTGCCATCCAGGAACCCCAGTAGCGTAAAACCAATTTCTCCTGCCTCTACCACCTCCGCGGCCAAAGAATCCCCTGCCCATACCAGCATAACCTCCGAAAATTGGATTCATATAACCTGGAGCATTATACCCGGCGCAAAAACCCGCGGATCTTCCAGTCATCGGGCCTAAACCCATAGGTCCAGTTCCATCTCCTCTAGGCATATCAGATACCCCCTTTCCTGTATTATTCATTTCAATATTATCAGAATCTAATTTCACGATACAATAACCTGCACCGCGGCCGGTCATTGACCCCTGTCCTCTCGGACCCATTCCGTCAAAACCTGGCATAGTTACCACCTTCCTTTCTCTTAATGAAAATGATTTTCACTTATTGTCAAAAAAATATAGCGGTTATTTCTTACCGTTACATTCCTGGCATAAACCATAGAACTGTATAAGGTGATTTGTAATCTTAAATTTGTATTTCTGTCCCAACCCCTTTTCCGTTTGATTAAGCAGCTCCACTTCTTCATCAATAAAATCCGTATAATCAATCACCTTATTGCATTGTGTGCAGACCAAATGGTGGTGATGATGCGCTCCTTTAGGGCCTTCGGCAAACTCATACCGTGATCGGCCGTCTCCGAAATCAAGCTTATACACCATTCCCAGGTCCGATAATACATCCAGCGTCCGGTAAACCGTAGTCAGGCCTACATTAGGATACTTCGGATGGATTTTCATATAGATATCTTCAGCGCTCAAGTGGCCTTGCGACTTAGAAAGAATATCAAGAATCGCCTCGCGGCCCAAAGTAAGCCGATACCCGCAACCCCTGAACTTTCCATGCCACCAACCCTGCTCTCTACATCCGCCTCTTGGCATTTATTACTTTCTGCCTGCCGGTAGGCAAGCTTATTGAAAATGGTTTCCACTTGCAAATATACACTATCCTGCTATTCTTGTCAAGCTTTTTATTATTCTACGGAATTACGCGAGTGAACTACTTTCACCAGCAAAAAGAACTATAAGCGCTACTGCAATCATAGGCCTTAAACCCGGCTATATTTTTTGCGGCTGACGCGGAGGTATTGGTAGTATATCTTCATAAATATCAAAGCTGTCTTCCCGCTCCATGTGCAGGAAGTGCCCTGCGTCTTTTACTACCTTAACCTGGCAATGAGGAATTTGGGAAGCAAGAAACTTAACATCTTCCAGATCAATAATTGTATCTTTTTCTCCATAAATCAAAAATGTTTTTGCCTTGATATTTGAAAGGTTGATTAAATCGCCTAATTTCTTTGTCGAGATCACAAATAAACCATGTTCATAAAACGCCTGCAAATTCTCCTGGCTCATCGCCTGAAACTGGCTGACAATCTTATTCTTAATATTTTCAGGAAGATTTTGGCCGAAACTTTCGATCAACATATTCGCCATCTTTTGCCTGTTTTGCGGGTCGATCTGGAAGCCTTTTTTAATCGTCTCCACCATCGCATCATTGGCTTTTGTCCCAAGGCTGGCTAAACATAATTGTTTTAATTCATTTGGATACCGCGAGGCAAATGCCATCGCGATGATCCCTCCCCAAGAAGCAGAACAGATCGAAACATGCTTATTTATTCCTGTAGCCTTGATTACCTCGCGTAAAATCTCCACCTGCTCATCCAAGGTAACGAAAATCGGCCCGGTAATAACTTTGCCTTTACCTTGATTGGGAAAATCGAAAAGTACTACCCGGTAGTGCGGAGCATAACGCAAGACAAAACTATGCCACATGGCCATAGACTGCTGCACTCCATTAAGGCATATAATATGCGGGCCCTCGCTCTCATAAATACGGTAGGGAATCATAAATCTGCCCAGCTCAATCGTTCCTTTTACAATTGCTGAGCCGTGACGCATATATTTAGTAAAATTAGATGATTTTGGCATTATTTCTCCAAGGTTTTAAGGTATCCCTTTCTTTCCTGGACTGCCTTTTTAACTCTCATGCCGACGCCAAAGCCGCTTAAACCTTCAGACTCTGCTTTATGCGCCGCGCCGGAGGCAATCTTGGCAGCCTCTAAAACATTATCTCCGCTTGCAACCAACTCAGCCACAGCAGCAAGGGCGTTCTTTAATGCCCTTCCCTTTACTTTTTCACCCCACAAATCCAGTAAAACGCTTTTTATATCAGTGATTGGTGCTGCTGATGCAATCAGTCTTTTTACTGAACTTTCTGAAATTTTTACAAATTCATCAGATACGTCTTCGTTTTTTAGTTCTGACTTTAATTGTTCAAATGCATTATTAGCTACCCGGCAATATCCCGAAGGAATAATCGCCAAAATAAATACTATCGAAATACTAATCAGAACTAAAACACTTTTTCTTGGCATTGTGGAATGTCTTTGTAAGATATGTAAGTATCTATTATAGCCGATACAACAAGGATGGCAACGAAAATCGGCCATCTTCATAGGCATACCCAAGTAAAAATGTCCGCCCTTGCGGGGCGGACATTTTCTGATGCTTGCTAATACAGGCTATCTTCTTACTAAAACTCTCTTGATGCACAGTTCAACGAAGAAGAACGGAATTCTATTTTTTTAATATTCAACTTGTCTTTCAATAGTTCATAGAATACCGTACAGAACCATTCGCAAGTAGAGGGTCCTTTACTCACAGCTACTCTGCTTTCAGGATACGATTTTACCAACTCATGGTTGAGAGCTTTTGCAGGCGTCCCAAATCTATTCGTTGTACCTTTCATTCCTGTATTCTCATATCCTTGCAAAACTAAATCAAGCAAGGGATCACCTTCTTGAAAAATCGTTGCATGCATGAAGTTGTCGGCTACTGCCCATGCTAATTTTTGTGCCTCTTTTACTGGGTAGGCATAATTATGTTTATTTAACTCCCCCTCAATTTCGATCGTTAGCAATCCCGAATGTCCATGAAGATAGCTTGCCTCTCCTGGATAATTCATAAATCTGTGCGCATACTGAAAATCAAGTTTTACTATTGATCTGTACTTTTCGTTTGACATGATAATCCTCCTTTTAATTGGTTGTATTTTCTTTTTTCATCTCCATTACCATACGCGTAAATCACCAAATGTTTTCTGATCAGCGCCTCCTTTCGTAACTACTCTTAAATCGTAGTTTATACGACTTATAGGTTAAAAAAATTTACCTCTTACATGAATCGCAGAGGCCTTCTAATACTACCTTCTTGCCGGTTACGATAAATCTGCTCTTAATCTCCTTAGGGACTTCTAATGCATCGAATCCTGTGTTGCAAAAATCTATAATTTTATTGCACTTGAGGCACTGAAAATGATGGTGGCTGTCTGTATCAGTATCAAAACGCTTAGGCCGGCCATACCCCTCTACTACCTTTAAGAGCCCCATATCTACAAAAGACAAAAGAGTTCTGCTAACGGTGTCAAAAGATATATTAGGGATCTTCTTTCTTACTCTTTGAAAGACAATGTCTGCGGTTGGATGCCCTTTATCGTTTACGAGTGCATCAAAAATAATCGTGCGCTGGGGAGTAATCTTAAGATTAGCCTCCCTGCACTTATTGCGGAATATTTCGCCTGCATTTGGAGTTTGCTTATTCATGCTTGATACTATATAGGAACAACTCCTATTTGTCAAGGATTATTTTGTGGCCTCTCGAAAAACGGACACAATATTACACAAGAAGAGAACCCGATCATAGCCGTTCAACTCTCCCATTATACTAAGAGACTGATATTACTGGGGTCCCTCTCGTACGAACCGAGTGAAGACCTCTCTTACTTACAGGTATCTATTATAGGCTGCCATTGAGTTACCGGTTTTATTTCTGCAATAACATCAATCATAAACTTTTAGATTTATTTTCAACCACAAAACCATTAAGAAGTTTATACAGATTATCTTTGAATCGGTTATTGTTAATAAATTTATCGGCAATCGCGCTTGATCTTTTGGAGAGTTTTCTTCTTAAGGCGTGGTTTCTTATCAAAGTATCGTATTTCCCGGAGAAATCCCCGGCATTTGCGTCAAAGAATAAGGCGGCGTCCTTAAACTTTCCAAAAACCGGCAGGCGATTCAAAAGTAAGGCATTATTGCAGAGCGCGCTTTCGTGAGTGCTCAAAGAAAATGATTCGCTTAAAGAACTATTAATATAGATATCGCTTAAATAATAATATTGGAATAATTCTCTTTTATCTAAATATTTCTTATAAAAGAACTGTCCGGGAAACCGCGAGCACAAGCGCAATAACCTTTTATACAGGTCTTGCTCCAGAGACCTGCCTACAAAAAACAGCTTAAGATGCCGATGCTTCTTAAGAATAACGGGCGCTTCTTTAAGCAAAATATGAGCCCCTTTTATCCTCTCAAGCCTGCCTATATAAAGTGAGACTACATCATTTTTTTTAATCTTGTGAACACGCCTTATCTCTTCTATCCTGCTTTTATCCATTTCGAAAGACTCTATCGTATTTTCAATAACAACCACTTTATCAATAAAAGAAGGGAAATACCTGATAAAATTATCGTATTCATAGGCAGACGGGCAGATTATCCTGTCTGCAAATTCAATCATCCTCTCCTGGTTATGCAAAAAGTGGTTTAAGGTCCTGAACCCGGAATCTTTCTCCCTCCGCAATATACTATGAAAATGATATATGATTTTGGGTTTTCTTCCTTTTTGCCTAACAATCTTCTTAAGCTCTTTGGTCCAGTTAACAAAATGATGGATTATATAGCCAAAATGGCACCAGCCATATTCCCTGAGGAAAGAACCGAGGTTAGGGTAGCTTTTTAAGGAGTTATCCGGGAACAACAGCTTAACCGGATCTTTTCTGGCAAAACCGGAGCTTATAAGCACATGCGCTTCATACCCCAAAGCTAAAAGGGCATCCCTGCTCTGCTCTACAATCTGGCCCACCCCGCCGCAGTATGACTTGCCAATAGGATATTCAAATGAAATAAGCAATATTTTCTTCATAGTATTATTTGAGTTATTGTTTGGTTACAAACAGTGTTTGAGTAGGATAAGCAAATTCTATGTTCCGTTTTTCAAACTCCTCCTTAATTTTAAAATTAATCTCCTGCTGAATATCCATATACTTATTATAATCAGGGCCCAAAACGAAATAAACAACCTCAAATATCAGGCTGAAATCCCCGTAACTAAAAAAATGCGCCCGGTCAAAAACCGTATCTTTAACGCTCTTAATAACCTGCTCAATAATTTTAGGGGTTTCTTTCAATTTGCTAAGCGGGGTTTGATAAGTTAGGCCTATGCGGAATAAAACACGCCGTTTTTCCATAAGCCTATAATTACGCACTCGCGAGTCTGTGAGGTCCGTATTGGAAAATATCACCATCTCTCCACCTAAACTGCGTATGCGCGTAGTCTTTATCCCAATATACTCAACGGTACCCATAAAATCACCGATGATTATAAAATCCCCTATCTTAAAAGGATGGTCAAATACTATAGAAAAATAACTGAAGAAGTCCTTTAAGAGCGCCTGCGCGGCTATCGCTACCGCTATACCGCCGATACCTAAACCGGCAATTAAAGTAGAGACCTTATAACCGAGATTATCCAGCAGGATTATAACCGCCAGGATCCAAATAATGAGTTTAACTACCCAAAGCATGCCGTCAAGGCTGCGCACCACCGTAGGATCATGCTGCTTTTTTGCAAGATATGAATTAATGCTCCAATTAGCAAGCATAGCCACTATGCGGGCGGAAAAAAAGGTAATCACAACCAGCTCCAAGACATTAATCAGGGCATCGGCCCCAGGGGGAATTTTTAATATCTTAGAGCTTGCATAAAAACAGCTGATATATAAAGCCGGCAGGCCGATTTTCTCCAAAATCTTTATAATAAAATCGTCAAATTTCGTATCCGTCCTTTCGGCTAATTTTTTAAGGCGTCTTATAATAAAACGGATGAAGATTCGAACAAACAACAATCCAAAGGCAAGCGTTAAAAAAGCAAAGATATAATCTAAAATGCGGTTTCCCAGGTATACCTGCTCCAAAATTTCCATATTCATCAAAACTTCCTCCCGTAAAAAATACTAAAAAACACCCCTCTCCGTAGGCAAATTAATACTATCTTAACCTCGCCTCCGGCTCAACCGGGGAGCTTATTAAAATAAACTTTTAAGTTTTATTTATCCAGAGACTTAAGGTATTTATAGTAATCGCTATCCGTAGTCAAAATCAGCATGGAGTTTTCATCAATCGTATCTTTATATGTCTCTAATGTCTTAAGCAACGAGTAAAATTCAGGATTCTGCTCATAAGAGCCGGCATAAATATTAATTGCTTCGGCATCGGCCTTGCCGACAATTGACTGCGCCTGCCGATAAGCCTCGGAAGTAATCAATTTTAACTCTTTACCGGTCTGGCCTTCGATCTCGGCAGATTTTCCAAATCCTTCTGAACGGTATTTCTCGGCAGCGCGCTTTCTCTCAGCAATCATCCGGTCATATACCTTATTACGCACCTCTTCCACATAATTTATGCGCTTTATGCGCACATCCATAATCTCAATCCCGTATTGCGGGGCAAGGACTTTTGCTTTCTCTAATATGGCTCGGGTTAATTTCTGCCTTCCTGTTTCAATACGCTCTAAAGCTTCCTCGCTGACAATAGCATCTTCCCCGAGATCCTTACTTTCCAATATGCGATTGGAATCCCTTACGGCCTCAACCAAGAGATTTCCCGTAACCGCATCCCTGGTGGCTGAATTGATAATATCATTTAAGCGGCTGCTAGCACTTAATTCATTCCCTACGGACTGCAAAAATTTCAACGCATCAACTATCTTCCAACGCGCCATTGTGTCTACCCAGATATATTTTTTATCTTTTGTAGGTATCTGGTTCGGGTCGCCGTCCCACTCTAAAAGCCTCTTATCAAAATAATGCGCCTGCTGAATAAAAGGCACTTTAAAATGCAGGCCGGCGGAGGTTATCGGCTCCCCCACTGGTTTACCAAACTGAGTAATCACTATTTGCTTTGTTTCATCCACTATAAATAACGCCCCGCTTGCCAACGCAAGCACAATAATTATAATCAGGAAGGAAACTAATCCTAAAACTGTCATTAATTTGTTTTTTTTCATTGCTTAAGATCTCCTTTCCTGCCTATGTCTAATAACGGCAATATGGAAGACTGCCTGGGATCAATGATATATTTTTCTTTTGCCTTAGGTAAAACTTCCGCAAGTGTCTCAAGATACAGCCTCTTGCGGGTAATCTCCGGAGCTTTTTTATATTCTCCTAAAGTTACTAAAAATCTTTCTGCTTCGCCCTTAGCTCTATTTATCTTGTCAAGGGAATACCCTTCTGCCTCGCGGATAGTCCGT
>CAZEBD010000002.1:38429-38644 GCA_964510625.1 uncultured Planctomycetales bacterium | reverse complement strand
ATATGCTTGCCGAAAGCGGGATACCCTTAGGCAGCCAGTCTGTGTTGCTTAAAGGGATCAATGACCGGCCGTTTATTATGAAACGCCTGGTGCATGACCTTTTGCAGATTCGGGTCAGGCCATATTATATTTATCAATGTGACCCGGTCAGGGGCACGCAGCATTTCCGCACTCCGGTGGCTACCGGAATAAACATCATCGAGAAATTACGCGGC
>CAZEBD010000002.1:8335-38419 GCA_964510625.1 uncultured Planctomycetales bacterium | reverse complement strand
ATACCTCCGGCTATGCGGTGCCGACCTACGTGATCGACGCCCCCGGCGGCGGCGGAAAAATCCCTGTGGGGCCAAACTATATCCTTTCCCAGGCCAAGGGTAAATATGTATTGCGCAATTACAAGGGCAAGATTTATACCTACCTGGAATAGATTTTATTAACCAATAAAAACTACGCGGGATTTATCTCCGTGCTTTATTTATGAAAATAAGCGCTTTTTCAATCAGCGAAATTGTTTTGGGCAGGCATAATCTTAAGGATGCCCGGCTGGACCAGGCAGATAAATTGGTGCAGGCTAAAAAAAAGACCTATCCGCAGGTAGAACTGGTAGGTTCCGATGAGGCGCAGGAGGCAGATGCGATTATTGCTTATGCTGATGCCAAAGCCGATCTTATCCTTAATGATTTGGATTTTGTCGAGACCCGCCTCTCTAAGAATCCGGCGGAGAATGAAAAAGCAGTCTTAAATAAAATGAAAATGGCGCTGGAGAAAGAAGAATTTATTTCCACGCTGGGTTTGGCGGGGCCGGAGTTAGAGCTGCTTTCCGGATATGGGTTATTGACAATTAAGCCGGTAGTCTTGGTAAGTAAAGAAGAGGTTCAGGATATGGTTAGTTTGCTGCCTAAAGTTATAGCCCAGAGCGGGTTTATCTGTTTTCTGACCGTCGGGGATAAAGAGAACCGCGCCTGGCTGATTAAAAAAGGCACGACGGCCTGGGAGGCAGCCGGAGCCATTCACTCCGATATCCAGCAGGGTTTTATCCGCGCCGAGATTATCAGCTTTGTCGATTTTACTGCCTGCGGCGGCGAGACCCAGGCAAAACAGGCCGGTAAAATGCGCCTTGAGCAAAAAGATTATATTATGCAGGATGCGGATTTAGTTAACTTCCGTTTTAACAAATAAAACGTTAAAAAATGGTTAAAATTAAGCGGGCATTAATCAGCGTATCGGATAAGAGCGGTATCGTAGAGATGGCCAGAGTATTAATCAGCCTGGGTGTAGAGATTCTTTCTACCGGAGGAACCGCTAAGCTCCTGCGGGAAAATAATATTGCCGTAACGGAAGTTTCTGCCTATACCGGTTTTCCTGAAATGTTGGATGGCCGGGTAAAAACCTTGCATCCTAAAGTCCATGCCGGGTTATTGGCTTTACGCGATAACCGTGAGCATATGCAGAAACTAATCGAGCAGAATATCGGCCCGATCGATATGTTGGTGGTTAATTTGTATCCTTTTGGCGAGGTTATTCGCAAGCCAAAAGTTGAAATTAATGAAGCGATTGAAAATATTGATATTGGAGGCCCGGCGATGCTGCGCTCGGCGGCGAAAAATTGCCAGTCGGTAGCCGTAGTTTGCGACCCCCGGAGCTACCCGCAGATCATTGCCCAGTTAAAAAAACATAGCGGCTCTTTGTCGGAAGATTTAATGCGTCAATTAGGGGTCAAAGTGTACGGGCAGACTGCAAGGTATGATGCGGAGATTTATGATTATTTAAGTAAATATTTTAAAACGGAGCAATCCGCTCCGGCGGATAAAGAGCCGAACTTTCCGCAAGAGCTGCTGTTGGCTTTTGAAAAGATCCAGGACCTGCGTTATGGTGAAAATCCGCACCAGAGAGCAGCTTTCTATAAAGAAAAAGGTAAAACCAGCGGATTGATTAATCTTAAACAGTTACAGGGCAAAGAGCTTTCTTTTAATAATATCCTGGATTTAAATAGCGCCGTAGAACTGCTCAAAGAGTTTGAATTTCCGGCAGCCGTGATTGTCAAGCATAACAATCCCTGCGGGGTGGCTGAGGATAAAGATTTAAGTAAAGCATATTTAAGTGCCTGGGCAAGCGACAAGCTTTCGGCTTTTGGGGGGATTGTGGCTTTAAACAGGAAGTTGGATTTAAAGACTGCCAAGTTGATTATTAAAAGCGGGTTTTTAGAATGTATTATTGCACCGGGATTTGATCAAGCCGCGCAAGCCTTGTTTAAAGAGAAGAAAAATTTGCGCCTGCTTCGGTTATCCGACTGGCAGGCAGCGGATGATTTACAGGTAAAAAGGGTAAGCGGCGGGATGCTCTTAGAGTCGCCGGATTTGCTGACACTAGAGAAGAATAAACTTAAAGTTGTTACCCGGGCCAAACCTACTGCAGCCCAGACTAAAACTTTAATTTTTGCCTGGAAGGTTGCTAAGCATGTAAAATCTAACGCGATTGTTCTTGCTATCGGTACCAAAACCGCCGGCATCGGAGCAGGGCAGATGTCCCGCGTGGATTCAGTGATGATTGCTAAAAAGAAACTATCCGCGCCGGCAAAAAATTTATGCCTGGCATCGGATGCCTTCTTTCCTAAACCGGATGCGGTAGCTTTAGCGCATAAAGCCGGAGTCAGAGCGATCATCCAGCCCGGCGGATCAATCGCCGACCATGAAATTATCGCTGCCTGCGATAAATATAAAATCGCGATGATTACTACCGGCATCCGGCACTTTAAGCATTAATGTATGACCTACCGGCAAGCTTTGCAATACCTGAATTTTTTAACTAACTACGAAAAGCATTCCGATTATTCATATTCCCAGGTATTTAAATTAAACCCCTTCAGGAAATTTCTATCGGCAATCGGTAATCCCCAGAAATCTTTACGCATCATCCATATTGCCGGGAGTAAAGGCAAGGGTTCTACCGCGGCTATGGTTGCTTATATACTGAGAGAAACAGGTTTTAGCGTCGGGCTCTATACCTCTCCGCATCTTAAAGATTTTAGAGAAAGAATCCGTATCCTCCGGCCGCCCGCCCTAAGCACTGAAGGAGCGGCTAAAGATTTCGAAGGGATGATCTCCCAAAAAGCTTTAAGCCAGTTAGTCGGCGAATTAAAACCGCAGATCGATAAATACAGAAGGTTTTCATTTTTTGAGGCCTATACAGCACTGGCATTTTTATATTTTAAACGGCGCCGGGTTGATTTTGTGGTTTTGGAAACCGGCTTAGGCGGGAGGCTGGATGCGACAAATGCCGCGGATGCTTATCTGTGCGGGATCACCCCGCTTAGCTTTGAGCACGTGCAGCAATTAGGCAATACTTTAGCCAAGATCGCTTATGAGAAGTCCGGGATCATCAAAAAGCCGGGGGCAACCGTAGTTTCGGCTTTCCAAAAACCGGAAGCCAGAAAAATAATCCAGCGCCAGTGTAAAAAATTAAACTGCCGGCTTTATGAAGTAGGCAGGCAGATAAAATATGCGCATACTCCCCAGGGGTTAAAGATCAAAGGTCTCAAAAATACCTACAAAAATTTATCCCTGAAACTCACCGGAGCGCATCAGGCGGCCAACGCGGCTTTAGCTGTAGGCTTAGTTGAATCCCTGGGCGATTACGGGGTGGATATTGGGGAGGCCGCCATCCGGTGCGGGCTGGAGCATGTGCGCTGGCCGGGAAGATGTGAAACCGTCGGCAGAAACCCGCTCATCGTTTTGGACGGAGCCCAGAATGCGGCTTCGGCGCAGGTATTAAGCAGGGCGGTCAGAGATAATTTTAAATACCGCAAGCTCGTTTTAGTTTTGGGGATTTCTTCAGACAAAGATATCCCGGGGATCTGTAAAGAGATGAGCCTGATCGCTGATACAGTTATCCTGACCCAGGCAGCTACCCCCCGGGCGGCGGAACCGGCCCAGATTGCCGGGTATTTTAAGCAAAAACTGTATTTGACCAAGAGCGTAAAAGAAGCTAAACTTTTAGCTAAAAGTAAAGCCGGCCGCCGGGATCTGATTTTAGTCACCGGTTCATTATTCGTAGTCGGAGAATTCAGAGATGTGGGAAGATAACCTGCAGGATACGATTGCGGCGATTTCAACCGCACCCGGAGAGGGTGGTATCGGAATCGTGCGTTTAAGCGGCAAATCTGCTTTAAAAGTCGCCGATAAAATTTTTATCGGTTTGAATAAATTCAAACCGGCCGATTTTAAGAGTTATTCGATGCACTATGGCAGGATTGCCGATGGCGCCAAGGTGATCGATGAAGTTATTCTGACGGTGATGCGCGGGCCGAAATCTTATACCCGTCAGGATGTGGTGGAGATTAATTGCCACGGCGGCCAGGTCTCTTTACGTCAGATCCTGGATCTGGCGCTTAAACATGGGTGCCGCCTGGCTACTCCGGGAGAATTTACTAAACGGGCTTTTTTAAACGGGCGCCTGGATTTGGCGCAGGCGGAAGCGGTAATCGATTTGATCCGCGCTAAAACCGAATCGGCGCTTAAATTAAGTTTAAACCAGCTGGCCGGTAATTTAAGCAGCCGGATCAGCCGGATCAGACAGAAGCTGTTGGATCTTCTGGTGGTTTTGGAGGCCAATATTGATTTTCCCGAGGAGGATGTCCGGCCGATTGAGTCATCCGGGTTATCTGGCAGTCTGGCAGAGATAGCTGCCCAGCTAAAAACACTCTTAGATAGTGCTTCCGGCGGCCGGATCCTGCGCGAAGGTCTGCATGTAGTGATCTGCGGTAAGCCCAACGTTGGGAAATCCTCTTTGTTAAATGCCCTGTTGAAGAAAGAGCGGTCGATCGTCACTCCGGTTGCCGGGACTACGCGTGATACGGTTGAAGAGATGATTGATATCAGAGGCATACCGGTGAGGATCGTCGACACTGCCGGAATTCTTAAGCCGCGCAATTTGATCGAGAAAAAAGCGGTACGCATTGCCCGGGCTCAGATCGACTTAGCTGATTTGGTGGTCATTTTATTTGACTCAAGCCACAAGCTTACCCCTCAGGACAGAAGGCTGATGCAGGAATTAAAAAATAAGAAGGCGATCGCGGTAATCAACAAAATCGATTTAGGCGCGCGGATTGAAAAAGATCAGATTCTTAAAGTTTTTCCTCAAGCGGTGGAGCTGGCGGCTAAATCCGGCAAGAATCTTTTTCGGTTGGAAGATGCCCTTTATAATTTCGTTTACCGGGGGATGTCGTCCGGCCAGGAATTGATTTTGGTCAGTAATCTCAGGCATATCCAGGCCCTGCGGGAGGCCCGGAAGCTGATTAAACAGGCCGGGGAGGACCTGGCCGCTAAGCTTTCCCCGGAGTTCATCACGCAGGATCTGAAAGAGGCTTGCCGCAGCCTGGATAAAATTTTAGGCAAAGATCTTTCCGGGGACCTTCTGGATAAGATTTTCGCGGATTTTTGCATCGGGAAGTGATTAAAACCACTATGCGCAGGAATATTCTTAGGTTTGTTGTTCTTTGTGTTTCCATAATTTTTTCTTTGGGAATAGCAGAGTTAGTGTTAAGTTTCTTGAAGTTAGCTCCGGCATTTCATGAAATCAATCTCTTTCAGATTGAAGGAAGGGCGGAAATTTATCAATTATCGCCTGATCCGAAACTAATCTATGTTCCGGCTCCTAATGTAGGCGGCCGCAATAGCTATGGGCATCGCGGCGAAAACTATTCATTCGGGAAAAATAATAAGATAAGAATTGTTTTTATGGGTGATTCTGTCGTAGAGGGATTGGAGATTGTCAGCCCGGAAGAAAGGTTCACCGAAATTCTAAATGATAAACTGGGTGAAAAATTTGAGGTGATTAACTTAGGTGTGCCAGGTTATAATTTTATACAGGAGCTGGAGTATTTAAAAACCGTAGGGCTCAAATTTGAGCCTGACTATGTATTTTGGGGAGTATGTTATAATGATATGTGGATCCGTTCGCTGGAACTGAAGAAGTTGAGTGAAAAATTGCAGGCAATTTCAAGAAATGCTTTTTATGAGAGATTCTATAAGACTAAAAGCTATTTTGAAAGAATTATGTTTCGTTCCAGTTTATATCGATATGTAAAATATTCGTTTTCCAAGAGTACCCGGCTGCGTTTTATGGATCTTTTTGTCAATGCGCTGACCTTAGAAGAAGAGGCTTTGAAAAACTTAGTCCAGGAGTGTGACCTGCTTTCCAGGAATAAGTTTCGGCAAGCCTTCTATCTTTTACCGATTAACGAGGACAGTTTAAACGCCGGAGAAAAAACCTTATTAAAGAAATTTAAAGCCTTAATAAAGAATAAAGGGTTTTTATCTATCGATCTGAATGAATATTTCGATGCTTTATATGGTAGGCAGTTTAAGAACAACCTGCTTGCCGATGGTTGTCACTTAAACGCCAACGGCCACCGGCTGGTGGCCGAAGCGATTTATAATTTTATGAAAGATAATGCTAATTTCCAGGATTACGGTGATATGCGGAATAATCAGTAGGAAGCATCTGAAAAAAGTTGCAATTGCAAGAATATAGAATTTGAGGTATGATTAGTAATCCTTAATGAATAAAGCCAAGATCGAAAAAGCAGTGCGCCAGATTTTAGAAGCCATCGGCGAAGATCCTCAAAGAAAAGACCTCTTGGAGACTCCGCGCCGCTATGCGCAGATGTGCGAAGAGATTTTTTCGGGGATTAAGCAGGACCCGGAAAAGGAGCTGGAGGTTATTTTAGATCAGAAGCACCATGAAATTATCCTTTTGCGGGGGATATCGCTGTATTCTGTGTGTGAGCATCATCTCCTGCCTTTTTTGGGTAAAGCCAATATCGCTTATATTCCCAAGAACGGGCGGGTAACAGGCTTAAGTAAGCTTGCCCGGGTGGTGGATATCCTGGCGCGCCGGCCGCAGGTCCAGGAAAGACTAACCACGCAGATTGCTGATATCGTGATGAATAAATTAAAACCATTGGGGGTAATGGTGGTTATTGAAGCAGAACATTTATGTATGTCGATGCGCGGGGTAAGAAAACCCGGGACAATGACCGTAACCAGTGCCGTGCGGGGGATCTTTAAAGAAAACGAAAAAACCCGTTCTGAGGCTTTGGCATTGATGCGCCAGTAGGAAAGGAAAATGATTTGAAAAAATTTTTAAGTTTGATTCTGGCGGTATTTGTTCTCTCTGGCTGCGCCACCTATAAATTTCAAAAACCGCTTGCTTCCGACAGCCAGGGTTATTTAGTCAGCTATGACGGCAAACCTATCCCGGAATATACTATCGGGGAAGCAAAGAGCTTTCCGGATCTGGAGCTGGCTAAAGAGCGTTTCCGCCGGCGCCGGGGGACGGTCGAGAAATATTATAAAGCTTCAGAGCAGATCGAGTCGCGTTTAAAATCCTACTTTTGGAATCCGCCGGCAATGGTGGCGGGTTTCTTGTGGGGGGTATTACGCTGGCCGTTTATTGCGGTGGCAGATTATAAATATCATCATAACCCCGTTTATCAGGCAAAAGTCGACCGGATGGATGAAGAAAAAGAGGCTTTGCAAACGGCGCGGATTGACAGCCTGAAAAAAGAGCTGGAGGCTTATATCCAGCAGGATTTATCCAGAGAATCTCAGGTGCCGGATGCAACTTCTCCAAAAGCAGCCAAGCAGCAGCCGGCGCCTGTTCTTGCTGCTAAGCCGGCGCCGCCTGTCCGTGCACCGGAAGAAATAAAACCTGCGGTGATAGAAAAACCTGCGGTTAACATAATTACCGTTCCACCGGTAGCCGTGATCACCGCCTCTGTCTCTAAAGGCCTTTCTCCGCTTAAAGTAAGATTTTCCGGCCAGAAATCATACTCTAAAACCGGTAAAATCGTTTCTTACCATTGGGATTTCGGAGACGGGGATACTTCGGCCCAGAAAAATCCCGAGAATACTTACTGGAGTACCACTTACGGCGCACGCAGCTTTACGGTTACCCTTACCGTGCGGGATCAGGCAGGTGCTGAATCCAGCGCTACTTCCGTAGTCGAAGTAATTACGCGTTAATTTGTCCGTGAAAAAAATCAAAAGCATCATCCCGGCCTTAGCCGTGCTTGCCGTTATTCTGGCGGTTTTTTCCCCCTGCCTTAGCCATGATTTTATCAATCTTGATGACGATCTTTACGTTACCGATAATCCGGTTATCCGCGGGATTACCCCGGCCAATCTAAAAAATATATCCACCGCATTTTTCATTACGCATTATCAACCGCTGACCATTCTCTCTTATTTAATCGAATATCGGTTTTTTAAACTGGACCCTTTTTATTACCACCTGGACAATCTCATCCTGCATTTATTGAATTGTTTGTTGGTCTTTTGGATTATTTACCGGGTCAACGGGAACATCCTGCCGGCTTTTCTGACCGCGCTATTCTTTGGGCTCCATCCGCTGCAGGTAGAATCAGTGGCCTGGGTAAGTGAAAGGAAGAACCTGCTGTATGCCTTTTTTTTCCTGTCCGCGATGGTCAGTTATCTTTACTATCTGGGCAAAGAGAAAAAGCGTTTTTACTATTGGGTATGCCTGTTCTTTTTTATTCTGTCGTTATTATCTAAATCCATGGCGGTAACTTTACCTTTGGTCCTGTTGTTATTAGATTATTTCTCCGGCCGTAAAATTACCCGCCAGGCATGCTTTGAAAAAATTCCTTATTTTCTTTTGGCGCTGGCCGGCGGCCTGGTTGCTCTTTGGGCGGCACATCTCACCGGGGCTCCCTATGAGCCGGGCCGTTACAGTGTCTTGGCCCGTTTGATGGGGGCATCAAGTGATGTAGTTTTTTACCTGCAAAAAATTATTCTTCCGCTTGGGCTTTCTGCTTCCTATCCTTACTTTGAAGCTCAAAATCATCCCTTGCGGTATTTTCTTTCATTTGTCGGGCTGGGCCTGATGTTTGTAGTGTTATTCCGCAGCCTCCGGTATTCCAAAAAAATAATCTTCGGATGCGGGTTTTTTTTGCTGACCGTGCTGCCGGCTTTGCGGTTTTTACCCTTAGAAAGTATTGCCGCCGCCGACCGTTATGTTTATGTCTCCAGTATCGGAATATTTTATCTCTTGGCAGCCGGGCTTTACTGGGCCTGGGGGAAAAAATCTACCCGGACGGCTTTACTTAAAGCCGGATTAATTTTATTTACTGCCGGGTTGGTAGTTTTTTGGTCCTGGCTCAGCTGGCAACGCTGCGGAGCCTGGAAGAATAGTTTAAATCTCTGGAACGATGTCCTGAAAAAATACCCCGCCAACGCCTCTGCTTATAATAACCGGGGGGTGTATTTTTTGCGCGACGGCCAATTTGAGAAATCCCATGCTGATTTTTTAATGGCGGTAAAGATAAAAACTGAGCATCCGGCTGACCCGACCTTTAAATATAATCCTACGCATAAATATTATTACCTTAATCTGGCGCGTTCTCTGGAGGCGCTGGGCCGCCGCCGGGAAGCCCGGGAGATATTCCAACAACTTATCCGGGAAGCGCAGGTACATTCCCGGCTTTACCCGCCGGCTTCCGGAGAAAAAATCAACTCTTATAACCGTAAAGAGATCGCCATTCAGGCATATTTTGCTTTGGCTGATTTGGAGGATGCAGAGGGCAATCAAGCTCAGGCGATTGCCGGGTATAAAAAAGTTTTAGAGATCGATTCCGGCTTGCCTTATGTTTACGACCGCCTTGGTTCTCTCTATCTACGCATGGGAAAAAGAGGAGAGGCTAAGTCAGAATTTATCCGGGCGATCCGGACCGATCCTGCTTATCTGCCGGCTTATATTGTTTTGGCAGAAATTTATCAGTCCCTGGGCCAAAACGCAGAGTTAGAACAACTTTATAAACAAGCCGTTACTTTTCAGTTAGATTTCTTTGCTGCCTACAATTATTTAGGTAATTTGTATTCCGATTTAGGGATGAGTAAAAAAGCGATTTCCTTGTATCTGCGGGCAATCAGGATTGACCCCAGCTCTGAAGAAGCCTGCCTGGGCCTGGGCAATGCCTATCTGACTACCGGCAGGACACCGGATGCGATTGGCTGGTTTAAGGAGGCCTTAGCCCTGGATCCTAAACTTGCGGTAGCGCATAATAATCTGGCCTTGGCTTATTATTATGCCGGCCAGAATGATTTAGCGTCTAAACACAGCGAACAAGCAAGCCGCCTGGGGTATCCTTTAAGCCCCAAACTTACCCAGCTTTTGGGGCACCATAAAAAATAATATTTTTCCCGGATTGACAGAGGAGTTTAATTCGGATACAATTAATCAAAACAAAATAATTGATCTGCCGGCCAGTTTAAAACCGCCCATGATCCGTCAAAAAAACGCAATTGTTATTGATCTAGATAAAACGATCGCCCAGGCAAAAAACGAAGGCCAGGAATACCCGGATTTAAAGCCTAACCTTAAGGTCGTCGCCAAACTCCGTCAATACCGTAAACAGGGTTTTTATATAATTATCATGAGTGCCCGCAATATGCGTACTTTTGGAGGAAACCTTGGTAAAATCAATGCTGTAACCTTAAAAATAATCTTGCAGTGGTTAGACCGGTTCAAAATTCCTTATGATGAAATTCATGTCGGCCGGCCATGGTGCGGATATAACGGGTTTTATGTGGATGACCAAACGATCCGGCCCGACGAATTTGTCAACCTTTCCTTAAAACAAATAAATAAACTTATCCATAAACAAAAAGAATAGAATAGGCTGCGGTTATCTGCATGTCTTTTGCAATGAATATAATCATTACGATGGCCGGAGAAGGAGCCAGGTTCAGGCAAACCGGAAGTGGTCTGCCTAAGTATATGATTCCGGCCAAAGGCAGGGCTCTTTTTGAGTGGGCGCTGATGAGCTTAGCTGCCTTCTTTGAGCACGAATTTATATTTATCGCCAGGAGATCCCCGGTTGGAACCGATTTTATCAATGATAAATGCCGGGCTCTGGGGGTAAAAAATTTCAGGATCCAAGAGATCGATCAGCTTACCGATGGCCAGGCCACTACCGCTTTGCAGGCGGAAGGATTGATTGCGGATTCAAGCCGGCAGGTGATGATCTATAATATCGATACTTATGTCCAGGCCGGAGAGCTTACCCCTGAGCTTATCCGCGGAGATGGCTGGATTCCGGTATTTGAAGCCGAAGGCTGTCATTGGAGTTTTGCCGAATTCGCTTCTGACGGCCGGATCAATGCAGTAGCCGAGAAAAATAGAATCAGCCGGTATGCATCTATCGGCCTGTATTATTTTAAATCTTTCGACCTGTTTAAAAAAGCCTCCCGGGATTACTATAAATCAAACAATGCGCAGGAAAAATATATCGCGCCAGTTTATAATATATTACTTCAGGAAGGCCGCCTGGTCTATGCCAGCCTGCTCGATAAAGAAAAAGTGCATGTTTTAGGGACTCCTGAAGAAGTCAAAATATTTGAAGAAAATGCCAGTTAAACTGCTTATTTTTGTCCCCGGATATAATATCGCTAAAAACATCAGGCAGGCGCTTAATAATTTAGCGGAATTAAGGAAAGAATTAGAATTTGATGTGCTTTATGTCGATAACCACAGCAGCGACGGGTCGCCGGAGCAGGCGGAAAGCATGATCCAGGAAAACAACCTGCAGTTTATAACCATTTTAAGAAACAGCCAAAACTTAGGATACGGCGGCTCGCAAAAGGCGGCCTTCCGTTACGGTTTCCTAAATCGATATGACTATTTGCTGGAATATGACGGAGACTTGCAGTATCCTTATCAGGAAATCCCCAATCTTTACCGCAAAATCAAATCCGGGCCATTCAGCGTGGTCTTCGGCTCCCGGATCACCAGGGCCCAAGATTTAGAGCAAATGCCTAAATGGAAGGTGTGGGGCAACAAAGCGACCAGCAAAATAAATAATTGGGCATTTAACCTGAAGGTTTCTGAGATCCATACCGGATTCAGGGTCTATGATTTAAACAAGGTATCCGGCGCCCGGATCGATCGTTGCCATAATGATTACCGCTGGACGCTGGATAGCGTCGTAGAGATACTCAAAGTTAATAATTGTTTTGCTGAAATACCCGTCAAAGCGCTTTATCATAAAGCCGCCAGCTCCCCCTCGCATGTGGAACTTTTTAAAACCGTTTCCTACATGTGCTGGCAGGGGTTAAAATATAAATTAACTACCTTATTTTAAATAAACGGTATCCATCGCCGGCGGCGATTAGCTTCCAATCCGGAGGATGTATTTGGGTAGAAGATTCCATTTCTGCTGCGTAATCTGCCTTGCTGATATCCGAAACGATTTTATATCTGAATCTTGGATCGGCTTTAGCCAGGTAGGTGTAATCCTTGGGGGATAAATCCAGGGACCGGGCGGAAATATGGAAATACTCATCTCCATCCGGAACGTAAACTTTTGCACCCGGGGGGACAAACTCTGCGAAGTTATACGCCAGCTTCGGGCTGCTTGTGCCTGCATAAAGACGCGGCCGGTTGGGATTAAGCAGCCGGGTAAAACCCGTTACCGCCAAGATTAAAAACACCAAAACCAAAATAAGATTTAACCACTTCCCGAAGAAATCTTCCCGTATCAGTATGATTATGAATTCGTAGGCAAAATATAAATAGACAAAATAAAAAGGCAAAAAATACCGGTAATCATGGTGATGGCCTTTGATGTTAAAGAAAAAAATAAAAAAAACTTCTCCAGCCAGAAATAAAAATAACCAGAAAAAATCACGTTTCCGGAAGGCTACAAACAACACCAGCGGGTAAAGGATGAAATTGAGCCAGGGGACAGGGAATTTATCAAAGAAATAAATATTTCTATGCAGGTCAAATGATTGGAAAACCCTGATAATTATTTCAATTAAATTTAACTTCCGCCCAAGGGTAGTCAGCGTTGAGGTGGCGGCGTGAAGATCGCGGACTAAAAGCTGGTATATTCCCCCCAAAGCCAGGAGGTAATAAAATAAAAATCCTACTGCCAAAATTAAAGAGAGACGTAAAATGTAAACCTTGGGGTTTCTTTTGAAGACCAGGAAGTAAATAAAAAGCGCAAGGCTTAAAACCGGAAGCAGCGGATAAGCAACGTTCTTGGTCAAAAAAAGCAATAGCACCAGAAAGGTCATCCGCAGGTTATATTGCTGGGGGTTACGTTCGAACAATGATAAATAAACAAAAAATATTGAGCAGGCCAGGAAGAAATGCAGATCGACATAGTAAGCTGCCAGAAGCTCGATAAAAAAATACTGGCCTAATATCAGCAGGGTAAAATAAAATGCCTTCTCCGGGTGCATTATTTTAAGCAGGGTTTGAAAGAGCAATAACAGCAGCAAAAGGTTTAAACAGACGCCCGCGTAAAAAAATATAAAATGTGAGTAACCAAAAAGCATTAGAAACGGTACATTCCGTAAAACCAGAATTTTATCTACGTAGTTGTTTAAATACAGGCCTAAAGCTTGAGGAAATTTCAGCTTGAGCAGGGAATCAGCCAGCAAAACCTGCCTGGTGTAATATTCATAATAATGCGTAAAATATAGGCCTCCGTAATCCTTTAAATAGCAATAATAGATGACTAATACCGCCAGGCTGATCAAGCCAAGCATAGCGAAATATAACTTAGAATGATTCTGGGTGTTTTGTTTAAAAAGGGTAAGGCGGGATTGATCTTTCATTGTTTAGCATTTTATCACATGGGCTTAATGAATTAAAGCTCTATGACAATTTGTCCAGGCTCCGGTATTGGACGGCTTCCGAAATATGTTCCGTAAGAATATTTTCGGCTCCGGCAAGGTCGGCAATCGTCCGGCTTACCTTGAGTATCTTATCATAAGCCCTGGCTGATAAAGCCAGTTCTGCGATTGCCATGCGCATTAACTCCTGAGCCTCTTTATCTAAAATGCAGTATGTTTTAATTAATTTGCCGGGCATTTGAGCATTATAAGCGATTCCGGAAGATTTAAATCTGATCTTTTGGATCGCGCGGGCATTTTCCACGCGCCGGCGGATGACGCTGGAAGGCTCTGCGGGATGGCCGTCGGTGAGTTCACAGTATTTTACCTGAGGCACTTCAATGTGCAGGTCGATCCTGTCTAAAAGCGGCCCGGAGATCCTGCCCAGGTAATTTTTAATTTTGGTTTGATTGCAGTGGCAGGTTTTCTGCGGGCTAAAATAGTTGCCGCAGGGGCAGGGATTAAGCGCTGCGGCTAAGATAAAATCCGCCGGAAAGACTAATGTCCTTTTGATGCGGTTAATACAGATTAATTTTTCCTCAAGCGGCTGCCTTAATGCTTCCAGGGCCTGGCGCCTGAACTCCGGTAGTTCATCCAAAAACAGGACTCCGTAATGCGCTAAACTTATTTCTCCGGGGCGGGGCAGGCTTCCGCCGCCGATTAAAGCGATATCCGAAATACTATGATGCGGAGAACGGAAAGGGCGTGTACCGATGATCCCCTCCCGGGCAGGTAAGCTTGCGGCTGCGGAATGGATCTTAGTGATCTCCAGGGCTTCCTCTGCAGAAAGCCCGGGCATGATCGTGGGGATTCTTTTGGCCAGCATGGTTTTGCCGCTTCCCGGCGGCCCCAATAAAATAATATTATGCCCGCCGGCGATGGCTACTTCGATCGCTCTTTTGGCGAAGTATTGCCCTTTGACTTCGGAGAAATCATAAGCGTAATCGACCTTATTTTTAAGTAAACTGCCGATCTCTAATTTAAACGGCTGGATAGATGCGGGGTCAGCTAAAAACTGGATCACTTTTTTTAAGTCCTTCAACGGCCAGGTGGATATCTCCGGAATTATCGCTGCTTCCTTGGCGTTTTCTTCAGGAAGGATAAGGTTTCTAAACGGGGATTTAGCCAGGGCTAAGCTGATGGCTAAAACTCCGTGCACCGGACGCAACTGTCCGTCTAACGACAATTCCCCTAAAAAGATATAATTTGTCAGGAGCTCCCGGCTGATCTGTCCGGTGGCTGCCAGGACACCCAGGGCAATCGCCAGGTCAAAACAGGCGCCCTCTTTTTTAGTATCCGAAGGCGCCAGATTGACGGTGATCCTTTGCGCCGGCCACTTAAATCCCGAATTTTTGATGGCTAAGCGTACTCTCTCCCGGCTTTCTTTTACTGCGGTATCGGCCAGGCCCACCAGGTTGACTGCCGGAAGGCCGCTGGTTACATCGATTTCGATCTCAACCGGATAGGCCTCCAGGCCTAAAATCCCGAAACTGTAGGTTTTTGCAAGCATAGATTATTGGCGCCCCGTTCGCCCCCTCCTTGACTTAATAGACGCCAAAAGCCTGATAATCTAACGTAAAACTCCTTGCTTTTTATAGAGAGAATTATATAATATAACCTTATGGCTAAGGATACCTTTAAGAACCTGACGCTTATCTTGTTGCTGGGCATAACTATTTTTAGTATGGCCAGGTACGTAGTGGAGTTAAGGGCCAGGTTTAAACTTCAAGGCCAGCTTTCTTTGGCCCAAGGGGAAGTATCTTTGTTAACCCAGGAGAAACAAAACTTATTGCAAGAGCTGGGGAAAGAAAAAGAGCTTAATGAAAATCTGGACTCAAGAAATACCCGTCTGAAGTCTTATTTAGGGGCCAGCAAAGACAGGATGAGCCGCCTGTTTCAGGAAAATGCGCAGCTTCAGGATAAGCTGGAAGACTCAAGCGCCAAATTTGCCGTTTTAAAAGCAGAGAATCGGTCATTAATCGATGCGCATAAACGGATGTATGCTGAGAATGAAGAGTTTAAGCTTAAATTTAACTCGGTGATTGAGTTAAGAAAAGCAATCAGGGAATTAAGGACTAAAAAGCATGGGGATTTAGGCCTGGAATCCGAAGGCAACCGCGGATTTTTGATCAAAGACGGCCGCCTGACATCGGAAAAGGTAAGGATCCAAGTCACTCCTATTAAAAGCAAAGAATAATGAACGATTTTTTTGTAGAAATATACCGGAATAAGATCCTGATGACCACGATTTCAGCCTGGTTGATCGCCCAGACGATTAAAGTGGTCATCGGAGTGTTCCGCAAGAGGAAATTTGATTTTCGCCTGTTTATCGGTTCTGGGGGGATGCCTTCATCGCATGCCGCCGGGGCCGCATGCCTGGCGGTGAGTGTCGGGCGGGTTTGCGGATTCGATAGCGCGTATTTTGCTCTGGCTTTTGCTTTTGCTATCGTGGTGATGTTTGACGCCCAGGGTGTGCGCCGCTCTACCGGAAAACAGGCCGGCATCTTAAATACGATTATGGATGATATTTATTGGAGGGGCAAGATCCAGCAGACACGCCTGCGCGAGCTGATCGGGCATACTCCGGTAGAGGTGATTGCGGGATTAGCGCTGGGCATAACAATTGCCCTGGTAGCGTTTAGTTAAGTAAATAGGGGGGCAAAGCGGTGAAAAAAAGAATTTGGGTCATGATTATCGCAGCATTGATTATTACCGGCGGAGTAGTTTTATTTGGCAGTAAAAAAATAAATAAAATCGCCCGCCTCACCGGCACTTCTTCGGCGCGCAGCCTCTTAAGCCAGGCGCGCCAGCTGGAGGCAAAAAGCAATCTGCTTGAGGCTAAAGCGCTGTATCAGAAATTAGTGAATGATTTCCCGGAATCTCCGGAAGTGATGGCCTGGCAGAAGAAAACCGAGGAGATCAATATTAAATTACTATTTTCTCCTGTCCTGACCCCCAAAAGCATCCAGTATCAGATTCGTCCGGGAGATACTTTGAATAAAATCGCCCGCCAGCATAAGACCACTACGGAATTGATCATGAAGAGCAACAATATCAATGATGCCTTGATCATCCCGGGGCGTAAGATAAAAGTCTGGAATGCCCCGTTTAATATTTTGGTGGATAAATCGCAGAATATCCTCCTGCTTAAAAACAACGAAGAGGTGTTTAAGACCTATATTGTTTCTACAGGAAAAAATAATTGCACTCCCACCGGAACATTCAAAATTATAAACAAATTAGTCAATCCCACCTGGTTTAAGGCCGGGGCAGTTGTACCGGCGCAAAGCCCGGAAAATGTCCTGGGTACCCGCTGGATGGGTTTTGAGTTGGCCGGTTACGGTATCCACGGGACGACCGAACCCAAAGAATTAGGTAAACAGGTGACCCAAGGCTGCGTGCGCTTAAACAATACCGATGTCGAGGAGCTTTATAGTATTGTCCCGCAAGGCACCGAAGTCACCATAATCGAATAATCCCTATGTCTAACCGATTAGATTTCGAAAAACCGATTGTAGAATTAGAAAAAAAGATCCAGGAGCTTAAATCTTTTATGAAAGAGAAAAAGATTGATCTGTCTAGCGAGATCAAAAAGCTTGATGATAAGCTGGAGCATTTAAAGAAGGATACTTATGTCAACCTTTCTGCCTGGCAGAAGGTCCAATTGGCCCGCCACCCGCTGCGTCCGTACACTTTAGATTATATCAGCCTGATCATGACGGATTTTGTCGAGCTGCACGGCGACCGGCTGTTTAGCGACGATAAAGCGATGATCTGCGGCCTGGCGAAATTAGATAAGAGAAAAGTGATGGTTATCGGCCATCAGAAGGGGCGGGATACCAAAGAGAACCTAAAGCGTAATTTCGGCTGCGCGCATCCGGAAGGCTACCGTAAGGCATTACGGGTGATGCAGATGGCCGAGGAATTCGATATGCCGGTGGTAGTTTTTATTGATACTCCCGGGGCCTATCCCGGAATCGGAGCTGAAGAGCGCGGGCAGTCGCATGCGATTGCGCTGAATCTGCGGGAGATGATGAGTTTTAGTGTACCGATTGTGGCGATAGTCATCGGGGAAGGCGGTTCCGGCGGAGCTTTGGGTGTGGGGATCGCCGACCGGCTGGCCGTCTTAGAAAATTCATATTATTCGGTGATCTCACCGGAGGGCTGTGCGGCTATTCTTTGGAAGGATGGAGCCAAAGCTCCTCAGGCTGCGGAAGTCTTAAAGCTTACCGGCCCGGACCTTTTGAAAATGGGCCTGATCGATGAGATCATTCCGGAACCCTTAGGCGGAGCCCACCGCGACGCGCAAAAAGTGGCCGCTAACGTCAAAGAATCGATTCTAAAAAACCTTAAGGAGCTAGATGCCCTGGATAAAGAAGCACTGCTTAAATCCCGATACAAAAAATTCAGGGCGATGGGTGTTACCGGATGATCGACCAGGAGCTTATCCTTTTAGGCCTGTTGCGCCAGGGCCCCAAACACGGCTACGAAATTAAGATCAAAGTCCGCGAAATCCTTTCCTTGTTCGCCGGAGTCCAGTTAAAGTCGATATATTACCCCCTAAGAATTTTAGAAAAAAAAGGCCTGTTGACTAAAAAGGCTGTAAAAAAAGGCAAGCGCCCGCAGCGCTTAGTGTATTGCCTGAGCCCTAAAGGCCGGGAGCGTTTTGAGGTGCTCCTGAATAAAAACCTGCTGGACTTTAAGCGCCCGCAGTTTACCCTGGATTTAAGCTTATATTTTTTGGGCTTTATGGAGCCGGCTCAGGCCCGTCGGCGCCTGGAGAAGAGGCAGGAAATTTTACGTAAAATATCTTCCGGGATCAAGGAGATGTTTGGTTCTTTAGAGCTGAAAAAATCGCTGCCTTTGCGGCGGATTATGGAACATAATCTCTGCCTGCTGCGCGCAGAATCCAGCTTTTTGAACTCACTGCTTAAAAAAATCTGAACAATCAACATAGATTGAATTCGCTTGACAAAGCGGCTGATCTTAACTAAAATTATATAGTAAAATTTTACTATATATGGGAGAGTGCAATGCTTTGGGAACCTGTAACAGAAGACAAATTCAAGATTTTAATCTCTAAGATTCCCGTATTCCACCGGCGCATCACCGAATCGGTGGTCAGGAGCCAGGCCGAGGTTAACGCCGCTAAACGTAATGCTGCAGCCATAGAGGAGCAGGATGTGGTGGCGGCTTTTTTCTCGGATGTCCCGTCTCCTTTTTACAGTATGATGATGCGCCTGCTTGAACAAAACGGGTTTGATTATAAAAAGTACGGTTACCCTAAAAATACTAATTAAATAATGCGTATTGCAGTCATCGGCGCCGGAGCCATCGGCAGTTTAGTCGCAGGTTACCTAAAAAGCAAAGGGGAAGAGGTGACTTTGGTCGGCCGCAGCGCCAGCGTTAAAGCTATCCATGAACATGGGCTGGTAATCTCCGGGGTCAGGGGCAATTCTTTAGTCCGCTTAAGCATTGCCGAAACCCTAAACTATATTCCGGAATTAGTGATTTTAGCGACCAAGACGCAGGATATTGATGCGGCCTTAAGTGATTGCGCGCATCTGATCAAGAATTCTTTATTACTGACTACGCAAAACGGGGTGCAGGCGGATAAGCTGGCAGCGCAATACCTGCCGCCGGAGCAGATCATTTCAAGCATCGTTATGTTCGGGGCCACCAGCCTTGACCCTGGTAAGGTGGTGCATAATTTCGAGGGCGCCTGGATCCTGGGCAACTTTTTTAAGCCGCAACCTACGCCGGAGATGCTCTCATTAAGTTTGATCTTAGATAAGGCTTTCCCGGCGGTGATCAGCGCGGATATCGTGGGGATGAAATACCTTAAAATCTTTGTGAATGCCAATAATTGCCTGCCGGCGATCTTAGGTAAAAGCATGCAGGATGTTTTTGCGGATTTGGCCGTCAGCCGGATCAGTATTGCGATTTGGAAAGAGGCCTTTGAAATTTTTGATAAGATCGGGATAGATCTAGTTTCTCTGCCCGGGTTTCCGGTGGAGAATGTGACTAAATTTACCTCGATGCCCAGCGAGCATGCCGCTGAGATTTTCTCGGGCCTGATGCGTAACCTGAGCAAGGATCCGTTGTATGGGTCGATCCTGCAGAGCATCATGCGCGGCAAACTTTCTGAGATTGATTATATCAACGGGGAGTTTGTGCGCTTGGCTAAGGAAAATAACCTGCCGGCCCCGCTGAATAGTGTTTTAGTCGGAATGGTGCATGAGGTGGAAAGGGCCCACCGGTTTTTCAGCAAGGAAGAATTAATCCAGAAAACTAAGGAGTTAATTTAAGATGGAACAGGTCAATACCCCTTTTCCGAAATTAAAGCTTACCGTGACCCAGGTGATGGGAGAGTGTTACCATGGATATAAAATCGGGGATGAAATCATCCTTGAGGATTTTACGCATCCGCCTAAGCATTTCTGCCTGGGCCTTGCGCATGCGCTTTTTCCGACAATATATGCTTTAAGTTTTGGGGCAAAATACGGTTTCCGTGATAATCAGCGTTCGCTCCTGGTCACCTGTCCCGACGGAGGGAAGTTAGAATTTAAGGCAGAGATTTTAGATAAACAGGGTAAGGTAGAGGTCATCCCCCGCGACCCCGAACATAAAGGGCCGGATCCTAAAAAGATGGTAATCGAGGTGGTTGCGTCTAAAGGTAAATGTAGTTTTGGTTATAAGGTCGGCGACAAATGGGAAACTCAAGGGTTAAAATGTATCCCGGGATTTTGCGGAGCGGCATTTCATACGGCTTTCCCGGCCTTATTTGCTCTTAATTTCGGGGCTAAATTTTTCTTTATGCCTGATCCGGATAGCATTGATACAGTGACCTGCCCGGATGGCGGTGATATTATATTTAAGGTCACCAGAATAGAGGACAAAAAATAATCATGGTTAAACGCAGAGTAGTGGTTACCGGTATCGGAGTAATTTCTCCTAACGGTATCGGCAAAATTAATGCCTGGGAAGGATTCTCTACCGGCAGATCCGGCATACGCCGGGTGGATGGTTTTGATGTCTCGGTTTTTAATACTAAGATTGCCGCTGAGGTCCGGGATTTTGACCCGTTTAAATTGGGGCTGACGCATCAAGAGGCAATGCGCATGGACCGCTATGTGCAGTTTGGAGTAGCCGCCGGGAAGATGGCGGTGGAGGACAGCAAAATGGATCTTTCTAAAGAGGATCCGCGAGCTATCGGGGTCTGCTTAGCCAATGCCATCTGCGGGACAAAATATATGGAGGAGGAGTTCGCCCTGGTTACCCAAGATGGCAAACAACCGATTAATCCGGCGCTTGTGCGTCCGGATCTTTATGATGCGGCGATGTTTAATACTCCTTCTATTGAATTAAGCGCCCGCTACGGTTTAAAAGGGATCTGCAATACTATTTCCACCGGCTGCACCGCCGGGACAGATTCATTAGGGTTTGGTTTAGAGAGCATTCAGGATGGGGAGCAGGATGTAATGATCTGCGGCGCCGCCGAAGCCCCGCTGACCCCGATTACCTTCGGGGCATTTGATGTAGTCAATGTTTTATCCGTGCATAATGATGAGCCGCAAAAAGCCTCTCGCCCCTTTGACAATAAACGTGACGGGTTTGTGCTCGGGGAGGGGGCCGGGATTTTGATCCTGGAAGAATTAAATCACGCTTTAAAACGCAACGCTCCGATTTACTGTGAAGTTTTAGGCTTTGGCACCAGCTGTAACGCTTTTCATATGACCGACCTGCCCAGCGACGGCCGGGCGATGGAAACCTGTATTGGTTTGGCGTTAAAAGATGCCGGCATAAAGCCTGCCGATATTGACCACATCAATGCCCACGGTTCAAGCACCAGGATGAATGATATCTTCGAAACCAGTGCTTATAAGGCGATTTTCGGAGATTATGCTTATAAGCTGCCGATTAGTTCTTTAAAATCTATGATTGGCCATCCGTTGGCCGCCGCCAATGCTATAGAGATGACAATGGTCTCAATGATCTTTGAAAAAAACATCCTGCCTCCGACGATTAATCAGGAGGAAAAAGATCCTCAATGTGATTTATATTATATTCCCAACCAGGCAATTCAGAAAAAAGTGAATATGATTATGAAGACCTCCAGCGGTTTTTCGGGGATTCACTCATCGCTGGTCTTTAAAAGGTATGGTGGCTAATGGAAAAAATTGCAATTACCGGAATCGGGGTCGTCAGCCCATCAGGAATCGGCAAACGCCAATTCTGGGCTAATATTAAAAGCGGACGGTCATTTATTAAAAATATCACGCGTTTTGATGCCAGCCTTTATCCATCGCATATCGCCGGTCAGATTGATGACCTGGAAAAATACAGCCATATTTCCGAGCGGCTTTTAAAAAAGATCGATGCCTTTTCGCATATGGCGTTGGTGGCTTCCGAATTAGCCCTGCAGGATGCCGGGATCGATATTAAAAATGAAGATCCCAGCCTTGTCGGGATTTTTTTAGGTAATGCCATCGGTGGTTGGTTATATGCGGAGACCGAATTAAGGGATTTATATTTAGAGGGTAGGGAAGGCGTTTCTCCCTATATGGCCAGTGCCTGGTTTCCGGCAGCTCCGCAAGGCCAGGTTTCCATTTATTACGGGATCAAGGGTTTTAGTAAAACTGTGGTCAGTGATCGGGCTAGCTCTCTGATGGCTTTAGGGTATGCCAGAAAAGTTTTAGCCAAAAATAAATTAAATCTGATTTTAGGCGGAGGAATGGAAGCTCCGGTTACTCCTTATGCTTTACTCTGCTGCAACACTTACGGCACATTATCTAAAAATAATGATCAGCCGGCGCAGGCCTACCGTCCTTTTGATCAGGAGCGAAGTGGTTTTGTCATCGGAGAAGGCGCCGGGATCGTAGTGATGGAGAGTATCAAACGCGCCCAAAGCCGCAATGCCAAAATTTTAGGATTGATCAGCGGTTATGGTACAACCTGCGACGGGGTGGATAGAATCAATTGTGCTGCCGACGGCAAAGAGCTGGCAAGGGCAATTAGATTGGCGTTGGCAGATGCCGGCGCAAAACCCGAAGAAATTGATTATATCAGCTTAGACGGATTGGCTGTAGAGATTTGGGATAATTCTGAGATCAAGGCGCTGGAATCAGTTTTCGGCAATCACCTGAAAAAAATTCCGGTCAGCTGTCCTAAATCCATGTTCGGGAATTTACTTGGGGCAAGCGGAGCCCTGGATATGATCATTGCCTTGCTGACGATGGAACATAGCTTAGTTGCACCGACAATCAATTTAGATCAGCCGGCGAAAAACAGTTTGAATTATGTGGCTAAAGAAGCCAGAGAGCATAAAGTGAATAAAGCTTTGATTATCTCCCGCGGCCGCGGCGGGATCAATTCGGTTTTAGTGGTTGAGAAAGCATAAAAAGAATCTAACCGGAGGTAGCAGATGAAAATATTATTTGTCATGCCCAAAGTCGGCGCCTGGGCAACGCATGGAATTCACCGTTCTCCGAATCAGCTGTATGCGCATTGGGCAGCTTACGTCCGGGAAAGAGGCTATGGTGATGTCGCGGTAATCGACGGTAAAGCCGATCAGATACCGATGGAAGAGCTGATTCAGAAGGTGAAAGATAAAAATCCTGATATCGTGGTAATGGGTGAGCAGTTACACGGCTATGGCGGATACGGAGTCCTGCGCCATTTTAAGGATGCGGCCATCGGCATTAAAAAAGCTCTGCCTAAAACTAAAATCATCCTGGGTGGTTTATGGTATTCGGCGATGCCGGTACCGACGTTAGAGGAGATCCCGGAAGTTGATTTTGTGGTCATGGGTGAGGAAGAGTCTTTCGGCGATTTAGTCGAAGCGATTGATAAAAATAAACCCCTCAAAGATGTTGGCGGAGTAACCAGCCGTATCGACGGACAAATCGTCATGGGCCCGCATAAGCCGTTGATGGAGGATTTGGATAAACTGCCTTTACCGGCCTATGATCTATTCCCGATGGATAAATATGTGGGGCACACCTATTGGAAGCCGTTTGTGGATATGGTTACCTCCCGCGGCTGCCCTTCAGCTTGTACTTTTTGCTATGAATGGGATCAGTTTGATCCGCGCTCACCTTCTGATTTTTTAAAATGGCGGGCCAAATCTCCGGAAAGAGTGATGGAGGAGTTAAATCTCCTGCATAGAAAGTACGGAGTGAAAGTCGTAGTTATCCAGGATGATAATTTTAATGTCGATCCTAAAAGAGTGCAGAAGTTCTGCGAACTTAAAAAAGCCTCGAATAACCCGATTAAGTGGGTATCCCTGGGGCGAGCCATTGACTGGGTAAACTGCGAATCCATCCTGCCGATGATGAAAGAGCAGGGTTTATTTATGGGGGTTTTTGGGATTGAGGTTACCACTCAGTCAGAGTTAAAGAAGATCGCCAAAGGTATTACTCTTGATCAGATCAAGAAAACCATCGAGATGTTCCGCAGAAATGATATTGCCATTGTCGCTGACATCATGATGGGCTTTGATTATGATACCGAAGAGATCATTAAGCAGCGATTTGAGTTTACCGATCAGGTTGATCCGGATGTTTTGTGGGTTGGCTACGTAACTCCTGCCCCGAATTCTCCGATGTGGAGGATTGCGTTAAAGAAGCACTGGATCGACCCGAAAAAGGTTGATTTTAGCCAATGGGATTTTCTCCATCCGGTAATCCCGACGGATCACTTAACCACCGAAGATCTCGGCCGCTTAGGTTCCTGGTGTATGCGGGAATTTTTCTCTAAGCCCGGCCGGATTAACCGGATTATGGAAAGCGATTTTGATCCGCTGGCTAAGCTTTGTTTTAAGGATGTTATGGACGGAATCGGTAAATGGGAAGCCGCCGCCACAAAAGGCGAGGTCCAAATATAATAAGGAGAAAGTATGGATACAAAGTCTAAAATTAAAGATGTTTTAGCGAATTTGTTAAAAGTTAAAGTTGAAGAATTAAAAGATGGTTCCACTTTGATCGATAGTATCGGCGTGGATTCAACCGAAATGGTGGAGTCGGTGATTGCTTTAGAGAAATCCTTCGGGGTCAAGCTTAGTCCTAAAGAGATCACTAAAAACTCAACCATTGACGATATCGCCGCTAACATTGAATCAAAATTAGTAAAATGAAAATTATTGACCTAAGCCTGCCCATTGATGAAACGGCTTTTGAAGTACACAAGGTGGCCATTGAACGGGTGACCCATAAAGCCGGCGTGGAGAAATTTAACCGCGTGATTATGGGCAAGACCTTCTTAGGCAAGATCAAATACGCTCTTGGCCAGCGGATTGTTAAAAAAGAAGAGCTGCCGGATGAAGAATTCCTTTCTTTAGAGATTGTGCACGCTCCGGTGCATATCGGCACCCATTTAGATTATTCCTTCCACTACGGTTCTCAATCCGAAGGCCGCACTTCTAAAACCGCTGATGAAATCCCTTTAGAATATTGCTATCAGCCCGGAGTTAAATTAGATCTGCGCCATATTAAACCGGCAGAAGTGATCAGGGAAGAGGATATCCGCCAGGCCCTGGCAAAAATCAATTATCAGCTTAAGCCTTTAGATATTGTCTTGCTGCAAACCGGAGCGGATAAATTATACGGAAAGCCGCAGTACTTCTCGGATTATCCGGGGGTGGACCCTTCGGCGATCAAATATCTTCTGGATCAGGGAATTAAGATCTTCGGCGTAGATACTATGGGGATCGACCGGCCTTATAGATTTATGCTCACGGAGTTTTTAAAGACTAAAAATCCTAAAACATTTTATCCGGCGCATTTCTTTGGCCGGCAAAAAGAATTTATTCATATTGAGCGCCTGGCAAATTTAGAAAAATTACCGGACACCGGCTTTAAAATTCAGTGTTTTCCGATTCGGATTAAGAATACTGGCGCAGCCTGGGCCAGGGTGGTCGCTCTTTTAGATTGATGATTTCCGGCTCTTGCTTCGGCGCTGAAAATTTTCGCCGTGCGCTGCGGTTTACGACTCGCTCCCGGGACTGCTTACGTAAGTAATCGGCCCTGCGCTCGTCGTAAATCCTTGCGCACTTTTGCCGAAAATTTTCTAATGCGCCTTCAGCAAGATCCGTCAATCAAATACAATATACAATAGTAGGAGGTAAAATGGGTCATACATGTAATTCTATAATTATTAATGCGCCTTATGATTTGGTGTTTGATATTTCTAATGATATTACCCGTTGGACAGAGTTATTCGGCACTGAATATAAGAAGTCGGAAGTGGTCAGTAAAGTCGATAATAAGATCACTTTCCGCCTGACCGATGAGGATGATAAAAGCTGGCAGTCCTGGCGCTTGCTTTATAAGGATAAATATTTTGCTTATGCCCAGAGGGAGACTCCGCTGTTTCCTTTTGAATATATGAAGATCATTTGGCTTTATACCCAGAAGCCTGAAGGTGTAGAGATGACCTGGATCCAGCATTTTCATATGGATGCCAAAGCTAAATTTAATGACCAGCAGATCGAAGGGTTTATCAACGAAGGCTCACAGCACAATCTGAAGATCTTTAAAGAGATCATTGAAAAAGAAGCCGCCAAGTGAGCACGGTTACCTTTATTATCCTATGTTTAGAAGGGGCGGTTCTATCTTTTAATGTAGCGGCAGCTGCGGCGATGATTCCTTCTATCGCCCAGGAGTTTGCTCTTTCTCAATTCTTAGTCGGCAAGATCATCTGGTTGTATATGCTTCCTTATGGAGTAGCGGCATTTTTTTACGGGCCGCTGGTGCGCGCCTTTGATGCACGTAAGGTAGAATTATTCTGCATCTTTTTATTTTCCCTGGCCAATCTTTTAGCGGGGTTAGCGGTAAATATTAATATGCTCTTTGCCGGCAGGCTTTTGATGGGGCTATTCGGTGCTTCGGTTATTCCCCTGGGCCTGATTTTGATTGCCCGGCATATACCTGAGGATAAGCGCGGCCGCTATATCGGAGTTTTCTTCGGTTCGACTTTTGTGGCTTCATTATTAGGTTTATTTTTAAGCGGCCTGATCCATTGGCGCCTGATTTTTATTATTCCGGCAGCATCAGGATTTATACTTTGGTTTTTTATGTACTTCTGCCTGCCCAGCTTTAAGGAGGATAACGGTAATTTCCGTTTTGGCTATTTAGAGGCCTTTAAAAATAAAAAGGTCATTAAGATATTCAGCTACATTTTTCTCATCAGCTTGATCTATCATGCGGTGCAGCAGTGGCTGGGGGTATATTTCTCAACGCAGCTAAATTTAAACCAGTTTCTGATCAGCATGCTAATTACCCTGACCAGCTTAAGCGGTATCTTTGGCGAGGTCTGGGGAGGGCATTTAGCGGATTCTATCGGCCGTTTCAAGGTAGTCAATTTAGGCATCAGTTTTATGGTGTTTTGCGTATTCCTGCTCTTATTAAAATTGCCCCTAGCGATATTAGCCATTGTGATGATTGTCTGGGGGCTGGGCTGGACTTTTAACCATGTCGGCCTGGCAACTATGCTTACGGATTTGCCGCCGGAACTTTTAAATGAAGCCGCCAGCCTTAACAGCGGGGTACGTTTTCTCTCCGGCGGCTTAGGCGCCGGTGTCGGCGGCCTGCTTATGCAGAAGAGCTTTACTTTAGGATTTATCGTCTTTGGAATCGGTTTATCAATTTTATTATTCAGTAGTTTAGCCCTAAATAAAAATACAGGAGGAAGGTCATGAGCACTGATTTAAAAGGAAAGACAGCGATTGTTACCGGGGCCAGCCGCGGTATCGGCAAAGCCATGGCCTGCGTGGCAGCGGGCTTGGGAATTAATTTAGTGATCGGGGCTCGCGGTAAAGAAGCCCTTGAGGAAACCGCCCAAGAAATTGCCAAGCAATTCAAAGTAAAAGTTGAGCCGGTGCCTTGTGATGTTACCAAATTAGAGGACCTGGAGAATTTAGTTAAATGCGCCAATAAAAATTTCGGCACGGTAGATATCCTGATTAACTGCGCCGGAGTTTCCTCGCAGTATCAATTTAATGAACAGCCGATTGAGGATTTTGAAAAACTGGCACACACCAATTATTTAGGTTATGTACGTTTAATCCGCTTAGTGATCAACGATATGATGAAACAGAAATACGGCGCGATTATAAATATCGTCTCGGGTTCCACCTTAGTCGACCCGGTTCCCAGAACCTTTATTGTTTACAGCTCGCTCAAAGTCGGCTTGCGCGCTTTTTCTAAAGGCCTGTTCTGGGAGCTGCGCGACCATGGGATTAAAGTTACCTCAATTCTTCCCGGGGTCACTGATACCGACCTGACCGGTAAGCTAAAAAATATTACCAGTGACACATCGCGCTTAATGAGCACCCAGGCGATTGAGGATGCGGTGCGTTTTGCTCTGACGGTACCGGCCAATGTTTGTCCTTTAGAGATTTCAGTAATCAATCAGCAGACGCCCTGGACAGCTCCGGTAATTCCGTTTAAACAACAGCATCCTGGCAAATAAAGAAGGGGGAGAGCAATGGATAATCAGGACGTTAAGAATTTAAAAAAGCGGTATCTGATCTGGTTATATAAGACCACTAAAGAGGCGTTTGATAAATATGAGCGCAAATTTACCCAGGTGGATATTGATCGGGATATCCTGAAGGAAGTTGAGAATACCCTGATGGGTTCTTACCTGCCGCATGAAAAGGCGGAGCTGGAGAAGCTGGTGGATAATTTTCAGGAGTATATTTCAGCTAAAGAGAAGGCTTGCCTGGAATTAAAATACAAAGGCTTGCGCACCAATACCGATTTTATCTTTTTGGATGTTAAGCTCAATGCGATTGAGAAATTAATTACCAGAGAGTTAGGCCGTCGGGCTTTAGCCGAGATTAAAGCGCTTTATGAAAAAGAAATGGTCAAGCGCATACTAAGGAGCACGGATCATTAATGTTAATTGACGCGCATTCCCATTGGCTGCCGGATGAAATAATCTCTAATGCCCATTTTTTTCATAAGGGCTGGGGGGATATTGAGGCGCAGCTTAAAACTATGGATTCTTCCGGTATTGACCGGGCGGTCTTAAGCTATCCTACAAGCGATGCGCATTTAAAATTAGGCAGTATATCTCAAGTCGCCCATATTTATAATGATAATGTTGGCAAGATTTTAAAGGCTTATCCGAATAGGTTTATCGGGGCAGCGGTGCTGCCGGTAGATAACTCTATAGATATGCTGGAGGAGCTTAAACGCGCAACCGGAGAGTTGGGATTTAAGGCAGTTTCCCTGGCTTCTAGCTATAACGGTATCTATCTTGATGATAAGATGTTCTTACCTATATATAAGGAAGCTGAATTGCAGGGCCTGCCGGTTTTTGTGCACTCTCAGATTGTGAACCCAATCGGTTATGAGCGGGTTAAAGACCCGTTGCTTACCCCGGTAGTTGAATATGTTTTTGACACGACAATTTCAGCCGGCAAGCTCCTAATGTCTGATATTTTCAGGCAATACCCGAAAGTTAAATTTGTCTTTGCTTATTTTGGCGGAGCAATCTGTTACCTCAAACAACGTTTTGATGCGACATATCAGATGCTGCGCAAGATGAACTTTGTAAAGGATCTGCAAGGCAACCCCTCGGAGTATTTTAAGAATATTTATGTGGATACCAGCGGAGATGCTACGAAAGCTAACTTTTTATTGAGTTTAGATTTAATGGGGCCAAGGCGCATTCTTTGGGGCAGCGATTGGCCTGCTAAGCAGGATATTGCTGCCGGCATTAAGGCAGTTAAGGATTTAGATATAACTCAGGATGAGAAGGAGAATATCCTGGGAGGCAATTTAGCCAAGCTTTTTGCTCTTTAGGATATTGCTCCGCGCGCTGAAAATTTTCGCTGTGCGCTACGGTTTACGACTCGCTTTCGGGACTGCTTACGTAAGTAATCGGCCCTGCGCTCGTCGTAAATCCTTGCGCACTTTTGCCGAAAATTTTCTAATGCGCGCTCCGCAATATCCTGCAGAGCAAGATCGCTACATCTATGTAAGTAGTATATAGGAGAATTTTCATGGTTAGTGCAGAAACCTTTATTTCTACCCTATCGTTTGCTCTCAATTCGGTTTTATTATCTGGTTTTATTATTCCGCAGATACAGAAGTTAAAGGAAATAAAAGATAAAATTATTAAATTTAAAATTACATATGTCCCTGAGTTAGGTATATCTCCAATAGAAAGAAAACCACTAAAGGAACAGCAGGATAAAGAAATAGAGGAGTTACATAATTATTTATTTAGATATAGAATTAGGGCAAATGAGTTAAAATCTCTAGTTAAGGTTTTTTACTGGGCAGTAAGTATTGCATTAATTGCTTTTACAATAACTTTCTTCTGGAGTAACTCCAAACTCTCAATAGGAAAGATAAGTTTTACACTATCACCAGATATTGTTGCATTAATGCATGCTGTGCTTCAGTTTGGCATTTTGCTCTTTGCGATTAAAGTATATTCCCTAAGCCCTAACAAATTAGAGGATGGAAGTTATCTCACCAGAGAAATGGATATTAACCCCCATAGTTTGGTAAGTGCGTTGAGGTTAAGTTTGTTTATAGCTAATCCAAAAAGCTTTAAGAAAAATAGGTCAAAAGATGATCCCTTGAGTATTTTTTTGAACATGGATCTTAGGGTTTTTGGATTTAGGTTTCTATATCTTGTTTCCGG
>CAZEBD010000002.1:0-8325 GCA_964510625.1 uncultured Planctomycetales bacterium | reverse complement strand
ATGGCAAAGTATATTTCATCTCGTTTGGACCTGTTACCCCAAAAACAAAATTAATGAGATATCGTACGCCCTATAATAGTTTATTGAATAAGGACGAATACAATCAGATTGAAATAGGTTCGTTTCCATTTGACTCAATAGAAAATAAGCAAAAATTGGATATTATGTTTCTTGTTTTTCTTCCATTCTACAGACAAGAAACACTTTCACCTATGGTTACACAGACATTTTTTGATGTTCCAGGCGAAGATTCTGGAGCACATACAATTAGCCAATCCGGCGGTATGTGGACAATTGATACGATGAGGACTCAGAACAATATTATTTATCGAGGTCAAGGTATTAAACTAAATGAGTTGCAATATACCGGGGAAAATGACGATTTGCTGAAAAAGGTGCTAGAAAAATTTAGGAAAGAAATTATGGTATGTAATAAAATAAAACAATGTTCCGATGTTCAGGGAAATGTATTAAACAAGAAAAGGGTTTGGCATAAGTTTTATTTTAATAGATAATCGGGTTATTTTGAGATTTTGTGATTTAATAAAAACTTAGCGGGTGACACGGAGGCGGGTCCCCTGCCGCCCGCAACGAAGTGAGGACGGTAGGGTGCCGCAGTGGCAGGACCCGCGTACATTAACAACATGAGGAGAAACTAATATGCAAATGCAGAAAAATATTCATATGACAGGAAAAGATTTAACGGAGATGGTGCAATTGAGGCCGCAGGATGTAGGTAAATATGCGATTGTTCCGGGCCCCAGGGATCGGTTGGAAGTATTAATGAAAAAATGGGAGAACCCGGTCAAAAATTTCTCCTTTATGGAGTATACGATGTACACCGGCACCTATGAGGGGATTAAAGTTACCGGGATTAATGGCGGAAGATTCTCAACGGACACCGCCATTACTACCGAAGTAATGTGCAATGCCGGAATCCAGCATATTATCCGCGTAGGGACCTGCGGGTCGATGGATGAGAATATCAAAGTCGGAGATTTGTTTGTGGTAGATGAAGTCATCCGCGGCGACGGAGTTACTCCTTATTATGTGGATAAGGATTTTAAGACAGTTGCCGATAAGAAAATTGCCGATTTAATGTTTGAAATTGCCCAGGGCATGGGATTGACTGTGCATCGCGGCAAGGCCTGGACTACAGATGCGCTTTTGCGTGAGACCCGTGATATTGTAGAGGCTAAGCGCAAAGAAGGAGCCAAGGCAGTAGATATGGTTTCTTCCACATTGTTGACCATCTGTCAGACCTATAATGTCAAAGCCGGTTCAATCTTAGCCGTTAGTGATAATGTAATCACTGGCGAAATGGGCTTTATGAATCCGCTTTATTATATGGCGGAGAGTAATGTGATTAAGATTGGTTTAGAGGTAGTAAAAAAATTGGAAGGTAGATAATGAAGCTGTCCCCATTATTTTGGCCGATACAATTAAAAGGTAATGTAATTTATATCTTGGATGAGACTCAGCTTCCACAGAAGCTTAGTTTTATTAAGGCTAAGAATTACCAGGAGGCTTGCCGGGCGATTAAAGAGATGAAGACCCGCGCGGTAGGCCAGGTGCTTTTGGTGATGTATACTTTTATTTTAGCCAAACGGCAGAAAAAAGATTTAAATAAAGTAGCTTTAGCGATCAACGCTACCCGTCCGACGCTATCCTTTAAATCCTTGACTGAGATGGTTCTGGGAATGGAGAGAAGCGGTGCGCCACTGGAAAAAAGTATCTTAGGATTTTTAGAGATGCTTAAGGCCAAACGTATCGAGCAGGCTAAGGAAATGGCTGGGTTGCTTTGTGATGGGGATGTCATTCTTACCCACTGCAATATTAGTGGATTAATGCCGTTAATTGCTCAACTCGCTAATGAACAGGGTAAAAAAGTAAGCTTTTATGTTACCGAGACCCGGCCGTATTTGCAGGGTTCGCGGCTGACTGCCTGGGAGTTAATGCGCGCAGGTTTTGATGTCACGATTATTACCGATAATATGGTGGCGTATTTATTATCTTTAGGCAAGGTGACTAAAATTATCGTGGGAGCGGATCATTTAACTTTAAACGGGGATATTGCCAATAAGATCGGCACTTATCAAATAGCGGTTGTGGCTAAATATTTTAAGATTCCTTTTTATGTCATCTGTCCGCCGCCATCTAAATTAAAGACCGGCAAAGAGATCAAAATTGAGATCCGTCCTGATGATGAACTAAAGATTTATCAGGGGCTGAGGCTGGCGCCTAAAGAAGTTAAGGCATATTATCCGGCATTCGATGTTACGCCCAAAGCGTTGATTACTAAGCATATTTACCTGGGGGTTTAAATGTCTGAGCAAGAGGAGCGCTTAGAGATAATTGAAGTAGGTAGAAGGCTTTATGCCGCAGGTTTAGCTGTAGCCAAATCCGGTAATTTAAGCTGCCGGATTGATAATGAAAATATCTTGATTACCGGCACCGGGACATTTTTAGGCCAGTTAAAGGAAAGCGATATTGTTAAGGTTAACCTGGTTAGCGGTAAATCTGAAGGCGGCCTTAAACCAAGCTCTGAACTTCCCCTACACAGTTTAGTTTATAAGAATTTTGGCGCCAAAGTGGTTGTGCATTGCCACCCGCCGTTAATTAACGGGTATTTTGCGGTGGCTAAAACCTTAAAAGCGATGAGCTTTGAGACCAAATTTTATCTGGGGGATATTCCGATTATCCCTCAGGAAACTCCGACGGTAACTGACCCGGCACCGGTGATTGCCGCGTTAAAATCCAATAATTTAGTGGTTTTAAAGAATCACGGAACAGTGGCGATTGCCGAAAAATTTGCGGATGCTTTAGCGATTACCGAGGCTTTAGAGGAAGCAGTGAAGAGTGCTGCGGTTGCCCGCCTATTGGATAAAGATGTTTTGGATGATTTAGATGCCGCTTTAAAAGATGATTTAAAACGCAGCCAACCCGCGTACCGGATGTTTAGCCGGGAGCATATCCAGGCGATTGTGGAGCTGGTGAATAAAGATGAATTTATCGCGCAAAAAGGAAAAGAGCTGGATCTGACGGTCCAATTAGCGATTAAACTTGATGGCACTAACGATGTTTATAAATTTAATTTTGAAAAAGGCAGAATCGTAAAATTAGATGCTGATAGCGATGCTCCGTTTGTGATTTCTGCGCCAGCTCCGGTCTGGGAGCAGGTATTTTTAGGAAAATTAGATTCTTTTGTTGCCGTTACCCAGGGTAAAATGAAATTAAGCGGCCAGCTCGGGCAGCTTTCCAAATGGTATGTGCCTTTTAACCGCCTGTTTGCATTATTCAAGGAGGTTAAGATTGAACTCTAAATGCCCGCTTTATATCAACGGACAATTTATGGAGACCCCGGAAAAACAGAATATTATTAATCCTTCTACCGGCAAAGTTATTGCTGAAGCCTCGATGGCTTCAGAGAAAGAGGTGGAACTGGCGGTCTCTAGCGCCCGGGCGGCTTTTGATCAGGGCCCCTGGCCGCAATTTACTTTAGCCGAACGCAAGAATTTTATTTTCAAAATTGCTCAGGGTATCTTAGATAATGCCGGGCTGCTGGCGGAACTGGAGATGCAAAACACCGGTAAACCGATCAAAGAAACTACTTTTATGGATGTTCCTTCCAGCGCCAAGACCTTTGAGTTTATGGCGAATAATTTTATGGATTATCTGAACCGGGATAATCAGGAGATAAGTGTTTCTGAAGAGGCCAGGGCAAAACTTACCCGTCAGCCGCAGGGAGTGGTGCTTCTGATCGTGCCCTGGAATTACCCTTTGTTAATCGCCTGTTGGAAATTAGCTTCTAGCCTTGCCGCCGGCAATACGGTGATTTTAAAACCCTCCAGCCTTACTCCGCTGACGGTTTTAGAGTTAGCCAAGATCATTCATCAGGCCGGGCTGCCGGCAGGAGCAGTTAATATTATTAACGGCAGCGGCGCAAAGATCGGGCAAGCCCTTTGTGAAGATAAGCGCATTGATATGATCTCTTTTACCGGCAGCAATGAGACCGGTAAACAGATTCTGCAGTATGCCTCCAAAAACGTAAAGAAAATGATCATGGAGTTAGGGGGAAAATCTGCCAGCTTGATCTTTGATGACGTGGATCTGGATGTAGCGGTAAACAGCTCTTTAACTTCGATTTTCCTGAATCAGGGGCAGATGTGTACGGCGATGTCCAGGATTTTTGTGCAGTCTGATATTTACGATAAGTTTCTCTTAAATTTTGTGGATCGCGCCCAGCGCATAAAATTAGGCTTAGCCGATAACCCCGAAACGCAAATGGGCCCTTTGATCAGCGATGCCCAGCGTAAAAAAGTGATCGCTTATATTGAAAAAGCTAAAGCCGAAGGCGGCAAGGTACTTTGCGGCGGCAAAATCCCGGAAAATGCGGAATTAAAAAATGGTTATTTCTTTGAGCCGACGGTCTTAGTGGATGTCGGTGCGCATTCGCATATTTTTAAAGAAGAAGTTTTCGGGCCGGTGGTTCTGATCCATAAGTTTTCAGGTTCCGATGAAGCCTGCGCCTTAGCCAATAGCTCTGATTTTGGCCTGGCTGCCTGCATTTGGACCAAAGATCTATACCTGGCTCAGGAGCTAGCCGGCAAATTAAATGCCGGCACGGTTTGGATCAACACTTACGGGATGTTTTATAATGAGCTTCCGTATGGTGGATTTAAACAGAGCGGTTTCGGCAAAGAGTTAGGCGCGGAAGGGTTTTTAGAATATACCCGTCTGCAGAATGTGGTGATCGATCAGTCGGCTGAAGGTAAACCATTGGTTAACTACTGGTATGGATTTTAAATGGATGTAGTCAAAGTCTTAGAAGAGTGCGCTAAAAATTATGGGGCAAAGCCGGCAGTAATTTTCCGCCAGGAGCAGATTTCTTTTGCCCAGTTAAAAGGAAAAGTTTTTGCTTTAAGCCAAGCCCTGCTTAAGCTGGGGGTCTTGCCCGGCGATAAGATCGCAATTTATCTTCCGAGTTGGCCGGAGTATATTGTAAGTTACTTAGCCATCTGGTCGATCGGCGCCTGCAGTGTGCCGTTGGACTTTATGCTTACCGAAGATGAGATCCTTTCCTGTTTAAGCCACTGTGAAGCCAAAGTTTTAATCACCAAACACAAAGCCAATATTTCGCTTGCTTCCCTGAAGGCTAAACTTCCTTTATTGAAAAATATTATTTCCTGCCAGTCAAAAGAGGAGGAGGCTTTAAGTTTCGAGGAGCTTTTAGCTGCCCATCCGGATGTTGCGCCGAAAGTAGAGATCAAGGAAGATGACTGTGCGATCATTTTTTATACCTCTGGCACTACCGGTAAGCCCAAAGGTGTTTTGATCAGCTATGCCCAATTAGATGCCCCGCCAAAATCCATGTCTTTTTTTGTCAATGCCGACCTGGGCCCTAAGGATACTGCGCTATGCGCCCTGCCGTTTTCGCATTTGGGTGGGTTGATCTATATCCAGAACACGATTACTTTCGGGCTGACGCTGGTATTAATGGAGCGTTTTATGCCGCTGGATTTTTTAAAAAATGTGCATACTTATAAAGTTAATTTTTTCTGGATTGTCCCCTCGATGTATTATGCGCTTCTGCAATTAAAAGAATTTGAGACTTTTGACCTCTCCAGCCTGCGTTGGATTGTGACCTTTGGGGCATCTAACTCTCCGGAGGCGCTGCGCCGTTTCCAGCAATTCTGCCCTAAAACCCACCTGTTAAACGGTTGGGGGTTAACCGAGACTAATGCTCCGACGGTAGTTTTACCGATGGGCTCCAAAAACATCGAAAGCGTGGGCCGCCCGGCCCCCTGGATCCAGGTAAAAATATTTTCTGATACAGATCAGGAATTGCCGGTTGGCTCAATCGGCGAAGTGGTGGTAAAAAGCTGGGTGGTTACGGCAGGTTATTTTAAGGATGAGCCGCTTACGCAGGCAACGATCCGGGGCGGCTGGTTTCATACCGGAGACCTGGGTAAATTTGATGCTGAAGGCTTCCTTTATATCGTGGGCAGAAAAAAAGAAATGATCAAGGTCGGCGGGGAGATTGTTTTTGAGCCGGAGGTTGAGGCGAGCTTGCAAAAACATCCGGATATTGCCGAGGCCGCCGTCGTGGGAGTGGCGGATAAGTTAAGAGGAGAGGTGCCTAAGGGATATGTCGTGCTTAAAGAAGGTAAGAGTATTTCTGCTGAAGACCTGCGTTATTTCCTGCGCCAGCATCTGGCACATTTTAAAATTCCGCATTATTTTGAATTTCTCCCTGCACTTCCCAAAAACCGTATCGGTAAAATTGATAAAGAACAACTCAGGGACGGTTCTGGAGACAAAGGAAAAGTGTCCCCCTAAAAGGGACAGTTTAGCTTTGAGTTAAGAACCGTCCCTAATTATTATGCAAGATATTAAAGAATTAAGCTTAAAAGAGCTGGAAGATAAATTAGTCTCCTGGGAGAGCCCGAAATATCTGGCTAAGACGATATTTAGCTGGATTTATCAGAAGGGGGCCTATGAGTTTGACCGGATGAGCAATCTGCCGGTGGCCTTAAGGAAAAAGTTGGCTGAAGAATTTAATATTTTAAACCTGGCCCTGGCAGAGCTTCAGAAATCCGAGGATGGAACCACTAAATTTCTTTTCGAATTAGGTGATAAAAACCTGGTCGAGGCGGTAAATATCCCGTCAGCCAAGCGCACTACCGGCTGCATATCCAGCCAGGTGGGTTGTAAATTTTCCTGCCATTTCTGCGCCAGCGGCTTAAAAGGATTTAAGCGCAATCTAACCTGTGGTGAAATTTTAGATGAGGTGCTTTATTTAAAAAATAACTCCGCAAGTACGCTTACCCATATTGTTTTTATGGGTACGGGTGAGCCTTTGGATAATTACGATAATGTACTTAAAAGCATCCGCATCATCAATTCTCCGGATGCTTTTAATATCGGGGCCAGGAGAATTACCATTTCTACCTGTGGAATAATCCCGGGGATAGAGAGGCTGCAAAAAGAAGATTTGCAGGTGGAGTTGTCTATCTCTTTGCATGCTCCGGATGATCAACTGCGTAATCATCTTTTGCCGGTAAATAAGAAGTATTCTTTAGCGGCGTTGATGAAATGCTGCCAGGAGTATATCGCTAAAACTAACCGGCAGATTACCTTTGAATATATTCTGATCAAAGGGGTAAATGCGGATTTAGCGCAGGCGCAAAGTTTAGTTAAGCTGCTTAAAGATTTAAGATTGGCTAAAGTTAACCTGATCCCGGCCAACCCGGTGCCGGCATTAAAGATCGCGCCTCCCCCTTACGCACAGGTGGATGCTTTTAAGGAGTGTTTATTTAAATCCGGTTTAAATGTAACATTAAGGCGGGAGCGGGGGCAGGATATCGATGCGGCCTGCGGCCAGCTGAGGTTAAAATATGAAGAGAATTAAATTAATCACTTTAGCGGTAATTTTGGCGGCTTTAAGCGGCTGCGGTAAACCCGCAATCTGTAATTTCGATAATAAGGGTAAGACTATTATTTGTTTTGGGGATAGCATTACCTTTGGTTACGGCGCCAATCCGGGGGAGGATTATCCCTCAGTCTTAAGCAGAATGGTTAGCCTGCCGGTAATTAATGCCGGAGTGGACGGAGATACCAGCTTTCAGGCTTTGGAGCGGCTGGAGGCTGATGTTCTGTCCAGAAATCCGCGTTTAGTTATTGTTGAGTTTGGCGGGAATGACTTTCTGCAAAAGATCCCTAAATCAGAGACGCTGAACAATCTGGCTAAAGTCATTGATCGGATCCAGCAGCAGGGAGCAATGGTGGCTTTGGTGGATATCAGCGCAGGATTTTTCTTTCAGGAGTACCGGTCTGCTTTTAAAAAGCTGGCGCGGGAGAAAAAAGCCGTTTTTGTACCGGTGGTCTTGACCAATATTATCACTAATCCGTCAATGAAAAGCGATTTTTTCCACCCCAATGCCCGGGGTTACAAGATGATTGCCAAGCGCGTCTATCAGGCGGTCGCTCCTTGCTTTAAATAAAAACCAGGCCAGAAAATAAGCCTGGCCTGGTAGTAGAAAATGCCGAAGAAGGGAGTTGAACCCTTACGAGGTTGCCCTCATCGGTTTTTGAGACCGACGTGTATGCCATTCCACCACTTCGGCGGGAATTTTTAAGTTGACGCTAAGCATTTTATATTCTAAAATAGCAAAGGTCAAGAAGTTAAATTTGGGGCTGTAGCTCAGCTGGGAGAGCACTTGCATGGCATGCAAGGGGTCAGGAGTTCAATCCTCCTCAGCTCCACCATTTTTATTCTGCGGCGCTGCGGTGAGGCGGCCGGGAGACGATGTCCCGTCCCTTCTT
>CAZEBD010000001.1:0-46126 GCA_964510625.1 uncultured Planctomycetales bacterium | reverse complement strand
GTTGACTAAAATTACTGATATAGTAAAATGACCTAGCTAAATTTTTTGGCCCCATCGTCTAGCCTGGCCTAGGACGTCAGGTTCTCAGCCTGTAAACACCGGTTCAAATCCGGTTGGGGCTACCAATGTCTCACCGAGTCCCGCATGCCTTTTGCGGGGCAGGGGGCTGCCAAATTCTATCAAATGCTAAATCCCTCTAAAATCCAGCGTTTGGCCGAATACCTGCTGATCATCCTGGCTTTGCTGGGGGCGTTCATTTTTCTGCAGTTAAGCATGAGCTTAGAGTTATCCGATACGGATATCTGGCTGCATTTAAAAACCGGCGATTATACTCTTCAGAATAAAGCGGTTGTGCAGGCCGATTTTTATTCCGGGCCGGCTTTAGGCAAAAGCTGGGTCAATCATTCTGCGCTTACCCAAATTACCTATTATTGGTTATTTAACCGGGCCGGGCCAGACGGCCTGATCTATTTTTCCTCTACCGTAATGCTGCTGGCGTTTTTGCTGCTTTTCTTCTCTGCCTATAAAGACAAAGCCAGCCTGTCCTTAAGCGTGATCTGTGTATCCCTGGCGATTTTTGCTTCTCAGGTCAGGTTTAATATCCGTCCGGAGAATTTTTCCGTCCTCTTTTTTTGCGCCTATTTATTCATCTTTGTTAAATACAAAAACAAAAAAACGGTTTTTATTTTACCGTTTATTCAATTGCTTTGGGTAAACTGCCACGGGTTTTTTATCCTCGGTCCGTTATTGATTGCTTTGTTCGGGATCTCCGGGTGGTTAAGCCTGCGCAAGCAGCTTCCCTGGGATTGGGGGGAATCTATCCGGACGGATAAAAAAGTGCAGCGTAACTTAATCTTTGTGTTTATATTATCTGTGGCGGTATCATTGATCAATCCTAACGGGATAAAAGGGGCGCTTTATCCGCTGGTAATGATTTTTCAGAACATCTTTCATCCTAATTTTATCCACCGCCAGATTATTGAATTGGTTGCTCCCTGGAAATTAGATTATCAGCAGGTCTGGGCTTACTATTTACTGCTGGTGGTTTCTTTTGCATCCTTTTTGTTTAATTTCCGTAAGATCAATTTTGCGTACTTGCTGGCCTGGATAGTTTTGCTGGCAGCGTCCTTTAATATAAACCGCAACATAATCTTTTTTAACTGCCTGGCCTGTCTGGTGTGCGCGGATAATTTTTCGCGGATGAAAAACAAGCTGCCTGCGCTTAAATACGCCTGCCTGATCGCAATTATTTATATTTCTGCCTCCTCAGGCCTGCGCCTGCTTGAGGCGCGTTATTATTTGTTTGAAGACAACCGTTTCAAAAGCGCTTTATTGGGGGTTTCTGACCGTTATCCGCAGAAGGCAGCGGATTTTATATCCCAAAATAAACTGCCGGATAACCTGTTTAATACCTTTAACCATGGAGCCTATCTTATTTACCGGCTCTGCCCGCCCCACCATGTTTTTGTCGACGGCAGGACAGAGCTTTATGGCAGCGGGTTTTTCCAGGACTATTGCCGGATCCTGGATGCTGATCTGCCGGCGGCCGATAAGCTGCTGGATGAATATGATATAAACACAGTATTATTAAGCGGAAAACTCTTTGAATTTAAAGCATTGGCCGGGCATCTTTACCGGAGCAAAGATTGGGCTTTAGTTTATTTAAATCCGGATGGTTTAATTTTTATCCGGCAGGCAAAACAAAACCAGGAGCTCCTCCAGCGTTTACGGGTGGAGTTAGAGCGTTGGCCGGTGCAAAAAGCAGATTTACATAAGCTGGGTTTACGCCGGGTAAACCCTGTTCCTTATCTGCGGTTAAGCCGGATGCTGCTTGACCTGGGTGCCGAACAAAAAGCCCGGGCGCAGGCCGAGGAAGCATTAAAGATTTTGCCCAGCGCTGCCGAAGCATATGTTGTCTTGGGCAGAACCTATCTGCATAAGGACACCTTGGAGCAGGCCTATCAATATTTGCGCCTGGCTGCGGTTTATGCGCCCAACAGTTTATCTGTTTTGGAGGCCTTAAGCGATTATTATTTACAAATCGGCGATGATGAAAACCTGGAAGCGACCTATAAAAAAATTATTAAGCTGTTCCCGGAGTATGCGCAAGGGTATTATCTTTTGGGAAGGTATTATGAAAATAAGGGGAATTTGCCGGAGGCAAAAAAATACCTGCGCAAGGCCAGCGGATTAGCTCCGTATTCTGCGAAATATCTGAATAAATCCGAAGAAGCCGGCATAAAAAAATAAGGATTGATTAAAATTTCTCTTGCATTTCGGCGGTCTTTATAATATTATAAAAAATTAAGGAGGGGTCTATGCAAAAAAATATATTTTTCTTAAAATGTTCCAGCGTAGTGGTTAAGGTCACTGCCTGGATTTTTTTATTGCTGGGGCTTTTAGGTGCGGCTTCTTTATTGATGGGTAAGATGCCGGGTAACCCGCGCTGGATGGGCCTGGTGATTTTAGCATTTTATGCGTTCGCATTTTTCTTCTTTTATTTGGTTGCTAAAATGGCCGATATCTTAGTGCAAATAATCAGCACCGGCCATAAAGACTAACTTTTCTTAATATAGCCTAAGGAGGTATTTGTGAAAAAGAAATTAGCTTTATGCATAATCAGCGGCCTGTTATTCAGCAGCATTCTGGGGTGCGATAAATTTAACCCTTTACCGAAGAAGAAAGTCGAGGTAAAAACGGTAAATAGCCCGGCAGCAGCGATTATCCCTAAAGGTTCGGTGGTCGCCAAGGTCAATAATATCGCTATCGGCCTGGATGATCTGAATGAAGAGATCAGTTTATATAATGACAATGTCCCGAATGACCGTCCTGAAAATAAGATTGTGACCAAAGAGCAAAAGGTGGCTTACCTGAAGAATGAAGTAATCCGCCGGGCCTTGATTTATCAGGATGCCCTGGACAAAGGCTTAGACCGCGATGAAGAGGTCAGGCAGGCGCTGGAAAAAAATAAGCGCGACCTGATGGTCATGCAGGATATTAAAGAAATTACCAAAAATATCGATGCGACCTCCAAAGAGATAGAGGATTATTATAACACTTACAAGGAACAGCTCAAGGAACCGGAGGAGAGGCAGATTTCCGAAATCGTCGTCGGTAGCGAGCAGGAAGCCCGGGATATCCTGATCCAGCTTTTGCAGGGAGCGGATTTTGCCACCCTGGCCAGGAGCAACTCAAAATCTTCAAGCGCCAAAGACGGCGGGGATTTAGGTTTCATCCAAAGGCAGAAGAAATCCGCACAATTTGATGCGGCAGCTTTTTCCGATTCCCTGGAGGTCGGCAAGGTAAGCAGCACATTTAAAACCCCCGAAGGCTGGAGTATTGTTAAATTAGAGGCCAAACGCGGAGGCAAACAAAAACCTTTAAGTGAAATGTGGGAGGATATTAAGCGCGCCTTGGTTTTTCTTAAGCAGCAACAGGCCCTGGAGGAGTTGATCGGTAAGCTTTCCCGCGACGCTAAGATTGACATATTCGAAGGAGAGATAAAATAATGGCTATCGACAGACAGAAGCTTATTTTGATCAGCGGAATAATCCTGGGGGTTATGGCGATTGTGATGACCAAGATGTATTTAGACCAGCAGGAGCAGTCTCTGCGCGATAAGGCCAAAGCGGCAATTGCACAGATGCAGTCTAACCAGACTTCGGTCTTGGTTGCTAAAGATGATATCCCGCAAGGGGCGGTGATTGCCGCAGAGATGTTTGAAACTTCTATTGTCCCCAATAAATTTGTTCAGCCGCAAGCGGTAACTTCTTTAGATAGAATTTCCGGCATGATCACCGTTGCCCCGATATCTAAGGGTGAGCAGATCAGCCTTTCTAAATTGGCCAGGGAAAGAGGGACTACCGGGGGATTAGCGGGGGTAACTCCTGCCGGGAAGCGGGCGATTTCTGTAGTTGTGGATAATATGTCTTCTTTGGCCGGGATGGTCAAACCCGGTGATTATGTAGATGTGCTGGCGATAATTCCGGTGCCTACCCAGCAGGGGTCTAATGAAATGGCGGTAGTGCCTTTATTTCAGAATATTTTAGTGTTGGCGGTCGGGCAGAATATGGGGGTAGTTGCCTCGGCCAGCAGATACTCTTCAGAGCCGGCTTCTTCTTCCGGCGGAAATTCTCTGATTACTTTGGCTTTAGGGCTTCAGGAAGCAAACCTGATCGCTTTTGTCCAGGAGCAGGGTAAGATCCGCCTGATTATGCGTTCTCCGGCGGATGCCAATACCGAACCGATTACTCCGGCCAGCTGGGAGACTTTATTCCGGTATATTATGCCGCAAAATGAACCGGCTCCGGTAGCCGATGCGCCGGTAGTGGACACCACGGAATATATCGAGGTTTTGCGCGGGTTATCCAAAGAAAAAATGCCTTTATCAAAATAAAATGAAAAAAGGAGAACCCCCGTAAACGGGGGTTTTGTGGATCAAAACTTAAAGGAGAAAAATGAGAAAGTTATTTTTTGGCCTATTATGCATAGTTACTTTGGTCCTAGCCTTGCCTTTCCGGGGTTATTCTGCCGGCGCAGCGGATGTAGATGAAGAAATAAAACTTTACGTCGGGCAGTCGAAAGCCATTCCGGTAAATTCGCCCAAGAAAATAGCGATTGGTAATCCGACAGTTGCCGATGTGGCCAGCATCAGCAAAACGGAGTTGACGATTAACCCGAAATCCGCCGGAAGCACTACCTTGGTGGTTTGGGATAATTTCGGCGAGTCCTCTTACCGCCTAAGGGTCTTTATTGAAGATACCAATGAAATCAAGCGGCGTATTGATAATATACTTGCTTCGTTAAATCTGCCAAATATTTATACTAAAGCTGAAGATGAAGAAAACCGGGTCGTGCTTTTAGGCAGCGTGAAATTTGCTAAAGATAAAGACAAACTGGCTTTGGCTTTGGGGCAGTTGAAAAATAAGACCGTGGATTTAGTAGCGGTAAAAGAAGAGGAAGCGGTAATTGAAATCGATGTCCAGGTAATCGAGCTTAACCGCGGAAGCCAGGATACTTTGGGTTTAACCTGGCCGGGCGAGATCAATCTGACCGAAGTTGGTTCCCGGGCAATCAGTCCGGGTGTTTCCTCCTTAGCTAAATTATTTACCATTGCCGATGTTACGCGTGAGGCATTTACTTTGAAATTGGACGCTTTGATCCAGGAAGGCAAGGCGCGTATTCTTTCCCGCCCGCGGCTGGCTTGCCAGAGCGGTAAGGAGGCAAAATTGGTCGTCGGAGGAGAGGTGCCGGTATTAAGCGGTACGGTTACTCCCGGAACCAGCGGTACGGGTACGGTAGGGGCGACAACCTCCGGGTCAGTAGAATATAAAGAATATGGCATTATCCTGAATATCAAGCCGCGCCTGGAAGAATCCGGGCGTATCCACCTGAACTTAGATGTAGTGGTCAGTGATGTTGGGGATGAGGTGCAGACCGATTATGCTTTTGCTTATAAAATGACTAAGCGCACCGCCACTACCGAACTTTTCTTAGATAACGGCCAAACGATGGCCTTAGGCGGATTGATCAAGAAGAAGACGGCTGAAGAATTAAGAAGGACGCCTTGGCTTTCCGATATCCCGGTCCTGGGAGTATTCTTCAGGCAGCGGACTACTCAAAAAGGCTGGGAATCCGATACCAGCAAGATGAATGATACTGAACTGTTTATTACCCTTACTCCGCGTTTAGTCGACATGGGGGATCAGTCTAAGGCTGCACTAAAGGCTCCGCGGGCCAATATCAGTATCCCGTCTGTCGGAGATGATTTAATACAAAACCCGGTTTTGCGGTATTCAAAATTGGTCCAGAAGAAAATTTTAGATAATCTGCTTTATCCTGCTGAAGCCAAGGATGCCGGATTTCAGGGGGCGGTAAAATTAAGCCTTAAATTGGTTCCGCAGGGAGATTTGCTGGAAGCAAAGATCAAGGAACCCTCCAGCTACCGAGTGCTTAACGATGCCGCACTCAAAAGTGCCCGGGCAGCTTCCCCATATCCTCCCTTTCCGCCTGAGATCAGAGAAAATGAAGTCTGGGTGGATATTCCGATAATTTATCAGATAGAATAAAATGGCAAAAATAACCGTAATTTTCAGCACTAAAGGCGGCGTCGGCCGGACGTTGATCGCGGCCAATTTAGCTACTGCTTTGGCTAAAGAAGGCAGCCGGGTCTGTGCGGTGGATTTAGACACCCAGGTTGTCGGCGATATGGCGCATGTTTTGGGGGTGCGCCCGCAGAACTGTATGGCGGATTTAATGGGGTTTCTCAAGCGCCAGCCGCAGTCGACAAAAAAGCAGGATTTTGTAGTTTCCTCCCGGTTTAATAATGTTGATTTCTTAGCCGGCGTGCTTAAGCCGCAGCAATCAGGCCACCTTTCCGCAGAAGGGATCGCCGAGGTCTTTAAATTTATAGATAAAGATTATGACCATATCGTGGTTGATGCCGGAAAAAGCTTTAGTGACGTATTCCTGGCAGTTTTAAACCAGGCCAACCTTATCCTTTTTGTCGTTACTCCGGATGTGCTCTCCATCTATCAGACCAAATGGGCTCTGGATACCCTGCAATTTTTACATTTTCCTTTAAGCATGATCAAGATCGTGCTGAACCGGTCGGAATCCTTATCCAGTATCAGCTGGCAGGAGATCCGGGTCAACCTGCCGGTAGATATTATTGAAAAGATCCCTTCCGACGGTAAATTAGTCAACCAGGCGGTTAACCTGGAGACTCCGGTGGTCATCCATGCTCCCCGCTCAAAAATTGCCCAGGCTTTTTTTGCCCTGGCCGAAACACTGATCCAGGATAAAGGCATATTTATGGACCGTCAGGATATCGGGCAACTGCAGATCAAGGAAGCGGCTTTGGAAAAAACCGGCCAATTTTGGGAGAAACAGGGATTAAAAGAAGCTGTGCTTGAGCCGGATGTCGACGAGGAAAAAGATGATATTCTGGTCCTGAAGCGCAAAATACACAGCCGCCTCTTAGATAGTATGAACATTAAGCGGCTGGATTTAAAAGTATTCAGCGACCGTAAAAAAGCCAGGGATATTAAAGACCGGGCCGGGGCAATCGTCAGTAACCTTTTGGCGGAGGAGGTGGGAAGTTTTATCCCCTCCCAGGATGTCAGAAACCGCCTGATCAAGGAGATCTTAGATGAAGCATTGGGCTTAGGCCCCTTAGAAGATTTATTGGCTGACCCGGATATTACGGATATTATGGTAAATAATAAAAATGAGGTTTATGTCGAGCGTTTCGGTAAGATCGAACTGACGAATAAAAAGTTTATCTCTAATGACCAGGTCAGGACGATCATTGAACGGATTATTGCTCCTATCGGACGGCGTATTGACGAGTCGGTACCGATGGTGGATGCCCGACTTACCGATGGCTCAAGGGTCAATGCGATAATTTCTCCTTTGTCTTTGACCGGGCCGACTTTAACCATCAGAAAATTCCGCCAGGAAAGGTACCATATCGAAGATTTGCTTAAGTTTGATTCGCTTACTTCGGCGATGGCGGATTTTATCCGGGCCTGTGTGTTATGCCGTAAAAATTTGATTGTTTCCGGCGGCACCGGCAGCGGTAAGACTACGGTGCTTAATGCCCTCTCAGAGTATATTCCCGAAGTGGAGAGGATCATCACTTTGGAGGATGCTGCAGAGTTAAGGCTGCATCAGCGGCATTGGATCCGTTTAGAATCCCGTCCGCCCAATATTGAGGGTAAAGGCGGTTTAGCCATTCGGGATCTTTTCCGCAATACTTTACGTATGCGCCCGGACAGGATTATTGTCGGAGAATGCCGCGGGACTGAATCATTAGATATGTTGCAAGCGATGAATACCGGCCATGATGGCTCGATGACCACAATCCACGCCAACTCCGCTTCGGATGTTTTAAGCCGTCTGGATTCGATGATCCTTATGTCCGGCATCGAGCTTCCGACCCGGGCGATCCGGGAGATGGTCTCATCTGCGGTAGATATTATTGTGCATACGGCCCGCCTTTCCGATGGTAGCCGTAAAGTTCTGGGGATTTCCGAGGTCTCCGGAATGAAGGATGAAATGCATATCAATATGGATGAAATATTTGTTTTTAAGCAGACCGGGGTTGACCCCCAGGGCAAGGTCTTGGGTTATTTTACCGCTACCGGCTATAAGCCATCCTTCTTAGATGAGATCCGCGTACGCGGTGTAGCTATTTCGGATGACATATTTAAGCCTGCCAAACCATAAGCAGTACTCATGCGCCTGATCAATCAGAGTAAAAATACTATTTTAGCCGAAGATGTCATTGTTGCCAGCACTATCTTTAGCAGGATTAAGGGATTATTGGGTAAAAAGTCCTTGGGATCTAACCAAGCGCTTATCCTTGATCCATGCAATTCTGTGCATACCTTTTTTATGCGCTTTCCCATAGATGTGCTTTTTGTAGATAAAGATTATAAGGTCGTTAAAATTACCGCCAATCTTAAGCCTAACAGCATTTCAGGCATATCCTGGCGCTCCAGCAAAGTTATTGAATTATCTGCCGGAAAAATAGCAGCCACTAATACCCAGCTCCAGGACCAAATTCAATTTCAAGGCTAATAAAAAGGGGACGTTTCCCTTCTTAGGGAAACGTCCCCTTTCTCTACCCTGCTTTGTTTACGTCCAATCTGGCTTGACAAATCCATAAAATAAGGCTATATTTAAGTAGGAATGTCCAATCTGGAGGATTGATGGGTGTAGTTCATAAGCTTAAACCTGAAGTCTTAAAATTCATCCTGGAAAATAAGCAGAATAATCCTGCCTTAAGTTGCCGCAATCTAACTGCTTTAATTTTTGAACAGCTGCAAATCAAAGTATCTAAATCCAGTATTAATGCTGTTTTTAAAGAAAACAACCTAAGTATGCCTATCGGCAGAAGGGCTAAGCCTAAGAAAAAGAAATTTAATATGCCGGCCCTGCCGGTGATTGAAGGGGTTAAAGATACTTCCAGGGTGGAGATGACCCAACAGATCCTCAGAGAGCAGGAGGAGGCAGCTGCCCGCAAAAAACAGGAAGAAGCAGACCGGGCCGAGAGAGATAGATTAATTAAAGAAACAGAAGCAAGTATAAAGCAGGAAGAGCAGGCGCGTAAGCTTGCCGAGGAAAAAGCTGCGCAGGAGTTAGCTATTATTAAGGCTCAGGAAGAGGATAGATTGCGGGAGCTTGAAAAGGCAACTCAGGAATTAGCCCGGATGAAAGCCCAGGAGGAGGCGCGCCTGCAGGAATTATCCAGGCTGGCTCAGGAAGCAGAAGAAAAGAGGAAACGCGAAGAGGAAGCGCGTAGAATGGCAGAAGAGAAAGCCGCCCTGCCAACTCCACCTCCGCCGCCGCCTCCCGTTCCACCTCCGCCGGTTAAAGAGGTAGTCTCGCCGCCACAGCCGGAATCGCTTGCTCCGGGAATCTTACCGGAAGAGCGGGTTTGTTCAGGGGCAATGATCATTAAAGCAATCGATTGCCTGATCGGAGGCAGCAAAGAGATCAATGCTGCTATTAGCCGGGCTACCGGGGGTAACCCCGAAGAACTTTTACACCTTACTGAAACATTAATTTTTAAATCTTTATTCGGAGGCAAGGGCAATATTGCTACGGTTGCCGACCTGATCGGGGTGCGCTATCCTGCGCAAAATTTAGCTGATTATTTTGCTCAGATTAAGCAGATCCCTGATATCGGCATAGAGGTACCCAAAATTATCTCAAATCTTTTTACCGAGTCCAAAGGGGTCAAAGTCCATTTTTCCGACGGGACAGTTATTCATCTGGATGGCCAGCTGCATTCAAGCTGGCCGGGGATGCGCTTTCCCGATGATTTTTCTGACCTGACCCTTAATCTCCAGGACAAATTGAATAAATGTTTCCTGAAGCAAGAGCCGCTGGTTTTATTTTCTCCCCCCGGCTACGATATTCTGCCTAAGGATTTTTTTAACCTTATCTTAAATATCGGCTCTAAAGAGATCTACCCGGATAACCTGGTTTTATTTAATAATAAACTGGAAGAAGCCGAGAATGTTCCTTTAACCCGGGAAAACCGGTGCGGCCTTATCTTTGGCCTTTGGCCATGGCAGTTTACCTCCAGCCGTAAAGTCAAAAAAATCGGGGAATTTGCTTTGAAGTACATTAAAGAACTGGACCGGGATTTATATTTAGGGGAAATCGAGATTGACCTGTTTAGGGTAGCGACAAATCAAAGCGTAACCTTAAAGGGCTGCGCGGTAAAAACCGATCTGAAGGAAAAAATCCGCCTGGTTATTCTTAGCAGCGACCAGACGGCACCGGAGATAGATAGGCTGGCCGGAATTTACTTAAGCCATTGGCCGAATTTTGAGGAGGCCTTCCAGGATTTTACCCGCAAGATTGAGCTTTTTACTTATTCCAGTGCGGAGCAGAAAATTTTCCCTAAGGACAGTTTCGGTATGGACACCTCTGGAGCGGCGATGGAGCTGACGGAAATCTTTGCTAATTATGTTAAAATATTAGATGCTTATCTGCGCTGGCGTTTTCTGCCGGCGGAGTACCTGGATAAAGACCTGTCTTCAACCAGTGACATTTTTTATAAAATCCCGGCCAAGCTGCTTCCTGCTGCTGGTAAGCTTAAGGTAAAAACGCTGGTTAGCCAGGATTATGAATCGCTTAAGGACCTGGAATACCTTAATTGCCGCCTGAATGAGCGTAAGATCAGCGCCGGGAATGACCGGCTTTTTTGGTTTGAAAGCGCTTTCAAATAACCGGTAATTAATCTTGAATCTTGAATTTGCAAGTGGTATATTTAGGTGTAAATTGTAAATACGATTTTTATCGGGAAATTAAGGCAGGATAAAAATGATCATTAAAATCCGCAGGGCCCAAAGTACGTTGGAGTATATTATTTTGTTGGCGGTGGTCGCTGCGGCGATCATCGGCGGGGGGATAGTTTTTAAAGAGCCTTTGAAAAAGGCTTATGATGCGGTTTATCCCGAAAATAAATAATACGGCAGTTACACGCTGATTAAGCTTTGCTAAACAGGCGGGTTTAAATGATGCTGAAAGGAAAAAAGGGGCAGAATTTTATCGAATATACTTTGCTGATTCTGGTGGTTTCTGCGGCTTTGACGGCGATGACGATCTATATCCAGCGGGCGTTTAATGCCGTGCCGGGGGTAAGTAAAAAAGGCTTCGGCGACCATTCCCGCGGGTATCATCCGGAGAAGGAAGAATCTTCCGGCCAGCATTCTGAGGGGTAGATATTAAATGCGGCGCAAAGGGCAAGGATATCTTGGATATATTATGTTGTTGTTGGTGGTAAGCGGGGCGCTGATCGCGATGAATGTTTATATCCGGCGGGCAGTAAATGCCCGAAAAGCCGGGATGTCAGGAGAGGTGTATTCGCACGCAGCTGAACGCTAATCTTAGGAGGAGAAGAGATGAAAAGATTCAGGAGAGGGCAGAGTACTTTGGAATATGTAATTGTTTTAGCCGCAGTGGTGGGGGCGATTATTGCCGTAGCCTCGATGCTGAAAAAGAAATTACCGGAGTCATACGAGGGCTTAGCGGGCAAGGTTAGCGATAAAATCGAAACGGTTGCTTTTTAAGGAGGCTGCCAATGTTTAATAAATTTAAGAAAGGTCAGAGTACGGCTGAATATGCCATTGTCATTGGTTTAGTGCTGGCGGCGGCAGTGGCCATGCAGGTCTATGTTAAACGCGGGATCCAGGCCAAAATGAAAGATGCCAGCGACGCAAAAATAGAAGCAACCGGAGGCGAAGATTTTGGCGTAAATTCGGTCGAAGGCGGGCAATATGATCCGGACTATATCACTTCTCCCGGGTTGACCTCGAGCAGGGACGCGGAAAAGACAGAAACAATGTCGGCTGGCGGTAAAGTAGAGAGGATCACCGTCGGAGGGGATAAATCTACTAGAAGCGGGGTTCAGGTTATTGAGGCTGTTGAATAATTTATTTTTAGGAGGTGGGGCATGTCTTGTCTAAAAACAAAGGCGCAGAGTACTTTGGAGTATGTAATTTTAATCGGTGTAGTGGTTGCGGCATTGATTGCGATGGGTATCTATATGAAAAGAGGGGCCCAGGGGCAATTGCGCCAGGCCGCCGATCAGATCGGTGAGCAGTATTCTGCCGGATTAACCACGAGTAATTACCTGGTTACCAGCAAGCAAACCCAGCGTGAGGTATTGTCTAATAGCGGCAGGACAGAGACCCAGATTAACAGTGAGCAGACCAGGACCGGGAATGAAACGGTAAAAACCTGGGAAAGCGGCAATTAGCAGCTAAGATAAAAAGCTGGTCAAGTTCAATTTTAAGGAGGTAGGAAAATGTTAAGGCGGAAAAGAAAAGGTCAGAGCACAGCTGAGTATGCCATTGTTATTGGTTTAGTTATCGCCGCGGCAGTGGCTATGCAGGTCTATGTCAAACGCGGGATCATGGCCAAGGTCAAAGGCGCCAGCGACTATCAGCCGGATGCTATGTTTGTTACCAAACAATATGAGCCGTATTATGCCTCCAGCGATATTACCAGAAGCAGCGATTCTAAATTAAATACTGAAACCAGGGAAGGTGGGGAGGTTGTCAGGGCGATCGTGGGCCAGGAGACCAGCACGACCAGCGGCCAGCAAAATGTGTCAGGGGTGCGGTAGAAAAGCGGAAATTAAAGATTAGGAGGAGGATATGTCTTATTTAAGGACAAAAGCACAGAGCACTTTGGAGTATGTGATTTTACTGGGGGTGGTGGTAGCAGCGCTGATTGCGATGAATGTTTATATTAAAAGGTCGGCTGAGGGCAGGCTGCGTGAGTCTACGGATCAGATCGGAGAACAGTATGATGCCGGCAATACCGAGTCGACTTACAAGACGGTCACGCATTCCTCTCAGACTGAAGTTTCATCCAAAGGCGGAGCTTCTACAACCACGATAAGCAGTAATCAGACCAGGACAGGCAATGAGCGTGTGCTGAAATGGTAAAGGTTTAATATAATGAGACGCGGGCAAGCACTGACAGATTATATTATATTGGTAGGGCTGGTGACGGCAGCTTTTATTGCGCTGTTCATCTATATCAGCCGTTCTAATCAGGGGAATATACGTTCTCAAGCCGAGCAGTTAGAAGCCAGGCAATATGACCCGTATGATACCACGCTGAGCAACTCAGAGCAGAAACATTCAACCATCCAACAGGAATCGGCAAGCAGCACTACCACTACTCACGGAAATATGCAGGATAAGAAGAATAAAGAGAAAGAAGCTTTAGATGCTGCGCAAGATGCAATAGAGGGTAATTACAAGACAATGTATGGTTTTTATCAAACTTTTGAAAACCAGGTTACTTCTAGCGCTTCTGAAGAGGCGGGTAAGGTTCTAAGCGGAACCTACCCATGGGATTTTGCTAAAAGCACATCATACACGGATCTTAAAAATATAGGTGATACTGGCGCTAAATTTGAGGCTTTAGGTAAGACTGCTGAAGCCGCAGCGGAGGCCTTTAAGAAGTCGCGTACACCGGATAAATCCAGTAGCGGCCAACGTGGTGTCTCAGATTCCTATACCGCTACTACCAGGAATATTAATGAAAGACTGGGGCCTTTGCGATGAGAAAAGAGTTTTTTCAGAGAGGGCAGAATTTAATGGAGTTAGCGCTGATTATCGGCGTAGTGGGCCTGGTATTTATGGGGATGCAGGTTTATGTTAAGCGAGGCATACAGGGGAAGATCAAAGATGTAACGGATAGTGTACTATCCAGCACGCAATCCGCCGGAGACCCGGGCCCGGAATGGACTAAATCGGGTTCGGATTCATCGATTACAGCCACAGAGGCCAAGGGTGGAGTGAGGACTTATGTGGGAACTGAAAGTTCCTCCTCTGATCCCGGTCCGGTTGTAACTACCGATTAGTTTTTGAGCCGGTAGTCATAAATCAAGAGGCGAGAAATGTTAAGAAATCAAAAAGGCCAGGCACTTTTGGAATTAGCGATTCTCGGCGGGTTTATCTTAATGGCCTTTTCTATCATTATCAATCTTAGTGAAGATTTTAATCGCACGCATTCTTATATGCAACAAACCTTCCGGGCTAACTTAAAGAAAGCCCAGGAGATTAATAATTCAGTAGCTTGGACAACCGCGGATTTCCGCCGGTTACCTGATGTGATCGGCCCCGGAGATATGGGGCAGCTGGGAGTATATACTAACAGCAATAGTGTCCTTTGGGCAGATGGTAAGCTAAAACCAGACGGCACCTTAGAACACCCCGAATCAAAAGCATATTATCAGCTTAATAGAGAGCAAGAGTATACGCAAGAAATTCCCGTTACGGATACCTCGATTGCCGCCGGGGATGTTACTGTCAGCAGTTTTGGTTTTAGCAGCGATGCCAGGTCTAGCAGTTATCTTCATCAGCGGCAGTCTCCCGGGGCAAACATGGTTGCCGGTAAATCGCATAGTAATGCCGATAGTATAACCGGCAGTATGGATATCGGTGAAACAACGGTTAGCCTGGACAGCACATTGGCAGGTAACGGTATATACACGCCAAACTAAAGGTAGGAAATGGTGAAAAAAGGGCAATCGATAATAGAATACACAGTGGTTTTTGCTATCGCCATAATTTTAATGTCAACGATGGTATCCTTATGGAGTTGGTCATTAGCCCACCTGTCGCAGCGGGAAGGTGCCTTTGAAGGTACCCGGACACAGGCAGGCAAGAAAGCTTCGCCAGGTGTGCCAGAGGTACCTTTAAATAGTTAATTTGGCAAGATAGTAGGAGGGAATTGTGTTTAAGAATAAAAACAGCTGTAACGGGCAAATTTTCCCGGTTCTGCTGGTTTGCATAGCCGGGTTGCTGGCGCTTATAGCGGTAACTAAAGCAACCGGGAAAGCCAAAGTAGCCAAGAGTTGTGCGTCTAATGCCGCCGATGCCGCGGCGCTGGCTGCTGCTTCTTATGAAGCAGGTGCTTTTAATCAATTGGTGTTTCGGAACAAGGATAAAACCCCTCCTCCTACTCCCGGCAATACGGTGCAGTATATGAATAAGGAGAATACTGACACTTACTATAAAGAGCTGAAAGATTATTTTGAGGAGATGCGTAAAAAGTATGAAGTTCTTTATAATGCTTCGGTTAAAGGCAAATATGCAGAAAATGCAATTAATTATTGCCACAAAGCGGAAAAATTAATGAAACAGGCGATGGAACAAATGGTTAAAGAGCCGGATTGTACAATATGGGCAAAGGAGTTGACCGCCGCTGATCTTAATAAACAAGCTGCCGCAGCTTTATACGAAGCTTCTAAGCAGTTGGGGGCTTTTTCTGTTTATCTCTATTTTATGCACGAATTTACTGATTATTTCAGAAGCGTTCAGATGGAGAATTTCGGTAACGCAGATAGTTTTATGCAAGGCGGCAGTGGGGATAAAGACGGGAAAGGGAATGAGGGCGGTGAGGGTGGGGCTTTTAAACAAGCTAGAGAAACCGGGCAAACTTACGGATTTAATAATGGTACATGTCTGATTCCCGGAGGCGGCGGAGATGATTTGAATTTCCAGATAGGTACAGGCTCTATTTTTGAAGGGACAAAGGATCCGGTAACCGGAGTAACCCCGACTAAGGAAGAGGCTACTTATGATTACGAGGGTGGTTCACTTTCGGTGAAATGTGAGCTACCTAAGATTCAAACTTATCAATTGTTCCATACTAAATGGAACTTTCCGCAAAAACATATGCTTCACGCTGTTCCTCTTGATATTGGGCTACCCATAATATATTCTATTCCGCCTGCTGTTTTTCTGGGTGATCCTTTCAATCGTGAAGCCGCTGCTTTGTTTTGCGACTACGATGATTTACCGCAAGACATGACTAGTGATCGCTACTATCATCCCGATGCTAAAGATGATCCGGCTACACCCGGTGTTGATGAACGGATCAACGGCGAGAAGGGTAAAGATGGCATCGCGTTAGGTGATTATTTTGTAGGTTTATCATACGCGCTGCGCGATGTTGCCGACCTTTTATCCATTATCGCAACCGGAAAACTTCCAGCGGGTACAGAATCATTTAAGCCGGAGTTTTTTGAAGGCCTTACCGCCGATTCTTTATTCACATCGAATAAATCTGTCTATGAAGACTCCAAATATTATGCCGAGGCTTGCGAAGATGGTTATGATTGTACGGAGGCTTACGCTGCCCTTGCAGTCACGTTGGCTGATTTAAAGGCTAATGAAGAAAAAATCCGTGTTTGGTTAAACAAAATTAGCTTTGCCTCGCTTGGAAATGAGGCAACTATACCGGTATTCATAAAATGGAATAATGATATCTGGAATAATGTCTGGCAATCGGCCGGGGGTGCGGAATCTTTTAAAAATGCTAAGGAAGTACAGGATTATAAAGGCGTAAACGATCTTTATCCGGGCTTAATGATTCATTATATTGATTCTGTAACTTTAGACGGAGCCTGGGAGGTCAAATGTACGGTAACTTCCAAAACCGCAGGAACCGTGTCAAGCACAAGTAACAGCACTGCCACTTTCGATCAGGTAGGTATCGGCGGAGCGGCTATCGGGCAATTTAAAGATGAGTATTATCCTGAGATAACCAGCACCGGCTAACATCTTATTTTCCAATCCGCACACTTTCCAAAACAACACACAATAAAAAAAGTAGCTTTTTTTCATAAATCTGCTATTGTGAGATTATGTTTGGTTTTAGTGACTATCTTAACCCAAAGAGGATAAAATAACGGATATGGAAAAACTAAATTTTAAAGCGCAGTCGGTGATGGAATATCTGCTGGTATTGGCGGTGGTCACTGCAGTATTAATCCTGGCGGGAGCATATTACAAGCGCAGCCTGCAAGGTAAATTCCGGCAGTCTATCGATGTCATCGGCGGCGGCGAGCAGGCCGGCTAAATAAAAATTGGGATATTATGCTTATTTTGCTTAATCTTTTAATCCTGTGCGCGGTAATTTTAATTTCTTTGAGCCTCCTTCCGCCGATTGTGCAGAAGATGCAATTCTGGCAGCAGAAAAAGGAGGAAGAGTTTGGCAAGGAAATGGATAAGATGTTTTATGACAAGAGCCCAAAAGGCATTGTCATGCTTTATTTCATCCTGCCTTTAATCTTCGGCTTTTGGGGGTTGGTTATCTTAAAATCAAACCTTTTTTTGATTTTAGGGGTGCTTATCGGCGTCTCCATCCCGAATTTCATCTTAAAAACCCGGTATAAAATCAGGATCCGCAAGTTTAACGAGCAGCTCTTAGATGCGATTAATATGCTTTCCAGCTGTATTAAAGGGGGCTTAAGCCTTTTGCAGGGGCTGGAAGTTCTCGTCGAGGAGATGCCTGCCCCGATCAGCCAGGAGTTAGGCTTGGTGGTCAGAGAGAACCGTATGGGTATTCCTTTAGAGGAGTGCCTTAAACGCCTGAATAAAAGGATGAATCTGGAGGAGCTGGGTTTGGTGGTCAATGCCCTGCTGGTGGCCAGGGAAACCGGAGGAGAGCTGCCCAAGGTCTTCAGCCGCCTGACGGTAACCATCAGGGATAACCGTAAATTAAGGGAAAATATTAAAACCCTTACCCTGCAGGGAAGAATGCAGGGTATGATCATGTCCTTTTTGCCGATTGCTTTTGTGGGCTGGGTGGTCTCGGTGAATAAAAATCATTTCGATATCATGCTGCAGACCAACATGGGCAGGATGCTTTTAATTGCCGCGGTAGTCCTGCAGGTAGTGGGGATGATCCTGATCAAGATTTTTAGCACAATCAAAATCTAATATGGTTATCGTCATCTTACTTTCGATTCTGGGGGCGATCGGCCTGGTGGTGTGGAGTTTGATTTATTCTCCGCCCAGTACCCTGCCGCGCAGGGCCCAGGATGGCTCGGAGATCAAATTCCAGAAGCCGGGGTTTGATTTTATGAACATCTTTCCTACTGGGCCGCTTTTACAGAAGACCGGCCTGGCTGCCAGCTTAAAAAAGACCCTGGAAGCGGCGCGGATGGAGATCTCACCCGGAGCATTCTTTAATCTCAAGATAATTCTATGCATCCTTTTAGCGGTGTTGGTGGTGTCGGCCAGCGGGAAAATAGATCCTTTGACATTAATAATTCCTGTTGGTTTAGGCTATATGCTGCCGGATTTCTATATTAAACGTAAGGTTGCTAAGCGTAAATATCTGATTGCTCGCCGCCTTCCGGAAACCATTGATCTTCTGGGGCTTTGTATCGAGGCCGGCCTGGATTTTGTTAATTCCGTAAAATGGGTGATTGAGCGTACTCCGCATACCCCGATGACTGAGGAGTTGGCTTTTGTGGCTGAAGAGATAAAATGGGGTAAGCCGCGCATCCAGGCCTTAAAGGATATGGCGCATCGCCTGGAGATACCTGAAATGACCTCATTTGCCCAGACAATTATCCAGGCTGAGCGTATGGGTACGCCGGTTACCGAGGCTTTTACCATTCTTTCCGAAGATGCCCGCGCCCAAAGATTCCACCGCGGTGAAAGAATTGCTTTACAGGCACCGATTAAGATCCTTATTCCTCTGATTTTCTGCATTATGCCGGTTATCGGCATCATCGTAGGCGGCCCAATTCTGCTTACCTTCCTCCAGGGCGGCCTTGGCGGCTTCAAATAAAAAGGGGACGTTTCCCTCAAAAGGGGACGTTTCCCTGCTTAACTTTTCTACCGGGATTTCTGTATCAAACCCCCAATTTCCTTGTCTATAACAAAACTAATATAAGCCTGCCTGGCTTTTAAAGGCCCTATCCCCATATTCTCGTACACCGGGCTTGGGGTAATCAGTGAATCTTGATGGCTCAAAGCGTAATATCTATAGCTGTTAAATTGATATTGAGCGGGATCTGTGACTATACCGGCCCGAACCGGGTTAAGTTCTATGTATTTTCCGCATTGTAAGATTTGGCTGTTAGATTTAATCACAACGCTCTTATATCTGCCTTGCCAGAGATGGCCGCATAGGCAGCTTATTATTACCCCGGCACATGACATGAATAGCGGATTTTCCTTCAATTATTCTGCTGGATCTGGGCATAATACACCTCCTAAAATACACTAAACTTAATCACAAGGGGGAGGGAAACGTCCCCCTATCTCCATAGTAATTGACGAAATTAGTGTAAGAATCTAACTTAAAAATCCCGCTTTAGATATTGTCCAGTCTAATTGTTTTGAATTTAAGATTGTCCAATCTATTCACTTATTTGTCCAAACAAAACTAAGCGATATATACAGCATATCTAACTGTTAACTATAAGCAGAAATATCTTATTAATCTCATCCTAAAAAGGGAAACGTCCCCTTTTGAGGGAAACGTCCCCTTTTTGGATGTTTTGCAGTGTGTGTTTCTACGGTAGAATGGCTGCGATTTTAGCAGCAGGACCGGAGAAAGAAAGCGTTACCAAAATTGGCGATTTTTTACTTGACAGCGTCTATCTCAGGTGTTATATTTGAGTGTAAGTTGAAGAGGTCAAAAAGGTAAACTTAGAGTAATCTAAGGACACAAAGCCACGGGTCCTTAATCAATGCAACACTCAGGATAGCCGGGTTGCCAGACCGACGAGAGTTGGAATTGACAACTCGATTTTGTTTCAAATCTTAATAAGAGTTTTTAAAAAGGTTTTAAAAATAGAACTGGTGACCCTTATGAAGAGTGGATTTAAAAATCTAAAAAGACTTGGGGTAAGGGGAAAAATTTATTTTTTATTTAATTGCATTAAGTAAAAGATGAATACACAAATGCCACAGACAGAAGTCCGGATTGAGCAACCAAAGAAGGAATTCAAGTCAAGTTTTAAGACTTGGATCCGCATGGTTGCTTTTGTTATTGTGGCGGTCTTCCTGCCTGAGCAGGTCGCCCAGGCCGTTGAATATGACTGGCGGGTAATCTGGAATAAGCCGGCTATAGGCGCAATTGCCCCGGGATATCTCAAAGATCTTAATAGTATTGATACTGCTTTAGCCATTCGTAATATCCTCAAAGATATAGCCAATAAACCCATAAACGCAATAAAGGTATCGTCCAATCTGACCATAAATCTAGATAAGCCTTTGAAAATGTCCAATCAGAGAATCGATGAGATTACTGAGTGGTTAAAGGGAAAACCCTGCGGTTCAAAGGCTCTGTATGATTATTTGAATTATTTGGGCATTAAGGCAGCTGAAGGGGACATCGCGATTATGGCCCTTACGGTGGATATTCTCAATGACGTAACTAAGCCGGTTGGCCAACCTGAAGTTATTAAAACATCCCTTTATGCCCTTTCCCAGGCCGCCAAATTTTTCGGAGCAGATCTCTACCCGGTCAAAGTTAAGGCTGATACTGACCTTGCTTCGCTTACTCCGTTTATCGCTCACCTGACCGAAGAGCATTACATTTTAGTCACCAGGGTGACTGAAGATAAAGTTTATTATAGTGATAATCACCGCGAAGAGTTCCTGCCGAAAGATACCTTCTTAGCTAAATTTAGTAGTTATGCCTTAACCAGTATTCTTCCTTCAGGTCTAAAGGTTTTAGACCCTGCGGAAAGCAAACAAATTTTAGGCGCAAAGACATACACTACTACCAATTATTATTGGAATAATGGCGTACAGTATGCTAAAACAACCACCTATTTATATGTACCTAAAGGTGACTACTGGCGGACTACTAATTCGTTTACGAGGGTTGTTTATCGGCCGCCGGTTGTTAGTAATCCCTTTAAGCCACAAGGTTCTTTTCCTAGTTTTGTGCCTAGTTTTGTGCCTAAGGTTGTGCCTAAGGTTGTGCCTAAGGTTGTTAGTGTAGTCTTTAAGCAGCCTGTGACTGTTAAAAAGACTATACCTATATCAATATTCATGCCGTCGTTTTTTGTCTCTAGTTTTAAACCGGCAGCAGCTCAAACTAAAAAACCAGTAGGCCCGGTAAAGAAGCAGGAAACTACTACTGTAAATCCTTTTAATCTTTTGCCTCAATTACCCTTTATGTCTACTTGGAAGCCGACCGCTACAACTAAGAAACCGGTAGTAACTCAAACTAAAAAACCAGTAGGCCCGGTAAGACAGCAGCCAGCGGCTGTTCCTGCTTGGATGCCGAATTTATTGAGTTTTGTACCTGGTTCTACAACCAAGCCAGCAGCAACTACTCCTGCCCGGACCATTGGCCCGGTAAGACAACAGCCAGCAGCTACTCCTGCAAATCCTTTTAATCTTTTGTCTCAATCGCCCATTGCTCCCAGCTTTATGAGGCAGCCGGCAACAACTCAAACTAAACAACCAGTAGGCCCGGTAAGACAGCAAACAGCAGCAACTACTCCTGCAAGACAATCTTGGCAACCAGCGGGTTACGATATGTATGGCAATGTTCTTATATCTCCAGCGGAAGTTAAGCGAGCCGCTGCAGATGAGCGTCTTTATCTTGATACCCTTAAAGCTACTTTAGTTACGAATAGTTTCTTAAACGCTATTCATACCGGCCGACCCCTTTCGGGTGTGAAGTCCATAAATGGGGTAGCGTTTGATTTATCAACAGTCCATTATGGGAGAACTGAAACCGGAGATATTACTGTATTTGTAGACAGCGTTAATTTAATGAAGAAATATGGTAGGTTTATTCTTCATGATCGTGAGTTACAGCAACAACTGAGAAAAGAAGGGTATAAATTAGGTGGGTATACACCCCAAACTCTTTCTATCTATGGATTAAATTCAGGTAGTGATTTTAGTTTAACACCAGATTCTGCAGATAAAACTAAGTATTTTTCTCCTCAGGCCCATCTGTGGGTAGAAGTAGGTCCCAACGCAAGCAATCCTTTATTAGATTTTAGGCCCAATTATAGTAATTTTGGTCAATTAGAAGCTAGAACTCTTTTAGGTTGGACCGTTTCAAAGCCAGTTCTTCCTTATACTACAGATGATGCGATAACAATCTCAAAAGGTGGCGTAGCTTATGCTGCAGTCCAGGTCAGAACTAATTTACTTAATCCTAATTTAATTAATCCTCAAGGGGGAACTACTCCTTTACCTCAATGGAATGTATTGGTTGCTACAGGATTGAATACCCCTAAAGCCCAAGTAGCTGTTTATTTTAAAATGGCTCCTAAGCAGACAACAGTAACAAGGATGGATTATCAAGATAAAAAAGGCCGGACTTGGTCATTAGCTGGTTTTGATGGTACGGCCCCGATACATTTAGAAACTAAAATTGATAATCTTACTATGCAGGTGAATTACACGCGTTTTATGCAATTACGCGGCAATATAACTGAAGCCAAGGCAGGTATATTTTTTGGGGATCCTATAGCTTTGGATTCGACGTCTACGTACGGCAATGGCGCTAGTAACGCCCCCGCGGCAGGTTGGAAGCCTTTTACCGGATGGGAAGCAGATCTGCTATCTCCTATACAAGGAGCCTTTAATCAAGCGCATAATCGTTTTTACGAAAATCTTTATCGTCCTTCGAACGCTGCGCCGGGTAAAGATTATGTAGTCGGTAGAGATTGGGTATTCAGTCAGGATAAAGTCCTTGCCGGCTATGGCGGGATGATTGGTGGCGTCAACAAAACTTATCTGTTCTCGCATCGTCAAGTAGTCGCTGATAATTTCAATACCACTGGTTATGACAGATATAGAGAGGTTGTTTTTAATAAAGCAGGTAATCCGAGTAGCGGCATTAAGTCAATCAATATTCGGGCAGGAAAAGAAAATATCAGGATCCAGGATTTGATGACTCAAGTGTTACCTAAATATGGTAATGCTTCATATCAACAGTTGCCTGTTTTAGATTCTGCGGGCAATCCTTTGGCTAATGGTAAGACCGAGCTTAAATTGTTTTCTATGACTAATACTCAAGGTCAAAGATTTTTAGAATATAATATGAACTTAAATAAATATGTATTTAACGCTTATCAGAGTGGTTATAGCCAAGGTGTTAGTAATGGGTTGGCTTGGTTAGATAAAGGGAGTAGTTACGTAGGTAACTCTTATGTGTCTTTAATCGGGTCGCAACAAGGGGATTTCGTTGAAACCTATCGAACTGGTAATGGGTTTGGAGAGAACAGTTTCCAGCATCTCTATTTTATGGATTACGCATATAAGAATAATTCTTGGACAAATCAGATCCATCCAGAATTTCAAATCGGTTCTGCTGCGATAAACGACCGCTATACAAAGAAAGAGCTAGTCGACTCTTTGAATTATTATGCAGGTTTTCAATCTTTATATAAGGACAAAATAAACGATGCTAACGATCTTCTCCAGGCTAATATTCAGGCGAAAGAACTAGATGCGAAGTTAAAAGCCAATACATCTGCTGCTAACCAATTACCGGCTTGGGACGGAGTTTCAGAAATACGCTCCCATGAACAAAGCAGGTGGGAAAAAACTAAGGATTGGTTCAGCAGGACTTTTAGTATGGATAGAATGTATGAGACTAAGGGCAAGGCTCAACGGGCCATGGATGATTATAACAGTTTAGCTAAAGAAGCTGCGGCGACAGGGTTTATGTTGGATGTAGAACGCAGATGGATAGATAGCATTGGCAGTGATTGGGATCTTTCAAGATCGATGAAAGCAGGTGAAGGACTTGGGCTTAGTAATGGCAAAACTGCAACCGACATTTTTTCTTTTCTTACTCAACCAGAGAATAATATTATAACAAAATACGGAGAAGCGATTCAGGTAATCCAGGGCGATTTTAATACGAGATTGGATAAGTATAATACCGTTTTGGTTCCAAAGGTTGAATCAAGCTTTAGAACAGCAGAAGAATATGCGGAAGATTTAAATTCCACTCCATTGCCTATGTTAGAAAATATGCCGATGGTGCATGTGATGCAGTATGCATATGCTCGTACTCTAGAAAAGGATATGAAAGGGGGAGCAGATCCTTACCATTTGGTTGCGGAAGCTTATTCTTCATTGCCTGTCGGTTACGGTGGTTGGGATTTAGCTCGTGATATCGCGCTCAGCGGCCTTGATATGTATTTTGCTGGAGCCGCAGGTTCATTCTTAAAATTAGGTGGATCAGTTATTGGGCAGGCTATTCGGGGAGGCGCAACTGCAGCAGCTTCAGGTTCAACTGCTGCGTTAGCTGAAGCAGCGGCAGCGAGACAGGCTTTTACACAAGCTTTAAAAAGAGGTGTTACTCTTGGCCTGGGCAACGTAGCATTGGGGCAAGCCACAAGTTTTGCGATGAATGGTAAGCCGCTGACAAATGTCAATTCTAATATTACGTTATTCGCTACCGGATTTCTTTCTGGTTCTGCATCTAATTTTGCGAGGTGGGGGGAGGCGGCAGGTTTTTCAAATTTAAGCCGTGCGGTTATATCTCAGGCGGCCTTAGGTGGTGAAGTATACCTTGCTACAGGCTTAGTAAGCGATGCTGTTAAAGGATTCAAATCTGGCCAGCAATTAACACCGAGTTCGATTTGGGGAGTTTATAATAAAGGTTTAGTTTATGGTGCAATGGCTGGTGGTATTTTTGGTGGTGCTGGGGCAGTTGCTTCTAGTTTATCCCGCGTTGCCACTTCATCCTGGCTTACTTCATCTTGGGCTAAGCTTGGTCTTTCTACTTTGGGTGGTGCGGTAGTTTTTCCTGGAGCTAAAACCATTTTAGAGGGTGATCTAAGCAAGTTCGGAGCTAATTATAGCGATTGGACTAATTATGCCAGAGGAGGAATTATTGGGTTAGGGCTGCATGGTGGTTATGCTTCGGGAATATTAAGTAAGAGTACCGGAGGATTGAGTAATCTTAGTAAAGTCGGTTGGGGGTTAGCTAAATTTAGTTATGGTGGTGGGGTTACATTTGCGGCACTTCCGGGAGTAGATTTACTGAAAACCGGCATTAATTATTTGCGCGGCCAAGACGGAGCTTATTGGAATAAGGCAGATGGCTTTAGCTATACAAAGTTTGGTTTAGATTCTGCAGGTAGTTTTGCTTTAGGCGGTATGACGGCATTATATTTAGGTAAAGCAAATCTTGCTAAAAATCTTAGTGAGTATAGCGTAGGTGGATCAGAGCAGGCTACGGCACTTTTTAAAACAGTTAAATTTAATAAATTTGGAAATTCACTAAGCGGTGCCGAGCTTCTTTATAACCGAGCTTTAGCCGGAGCGCTTGACTGGATGTTGGTTTCTCCGGCTTTCACTGTTGGTCAGGGATTCTGGGAAGGAGTTAAGGCTAAGGCCGGTTATTATGGCAGTGGATTGTCAGCAGAATCGCAGAAACTGGTAAATAGCTCGGGTTTAAATTCCTGGTTTCTTACAAAAGGTTATTATGTAAAGGAAAACGGAGAGATGAAATTAGTGCTTAACTCTGTTACCCCCAAAGATATTCTTATCAGTGGGATTGAAGGGCCTCGTTCTGGTTTATGGATGAAGCCGATGATAGAGGTAGCCCAGGTTCGGACGTCAACTGCTAATTTGGGTACAGTAGGGGGGGTAGGGGAAAAATTCATAAATACTTTATTCAGACGCCCGGCCAGTGTTATAAAGGAATTAAGAATAGGTGAAAAATTAGCTACTAAAGTCGAAGCAGGAGATGCGAAAATTACCTTTAAAGATGCAGTTTCAAACGCTTCTGCTAAGTTTAGACAGAGTGTTTTAGAGGGTGCAAATGGTTCACCCAAATTCTCAAGATTAGCAAGCGCCTATCCAAAAACGGCAAAAGTACTCAATAAAGTCATAGAGGGGATGCAGTGGGCAGATTCAAACTTAATAACTATGCCTGGTATAGTTACCGGTATTGATACCGTTATAGATATAATTGATGACCAATTATTAAAAGCTACCAAAGCTACTCCTATATATGATGAGATCGCCCCGGGGCAATATAGCCGACAAGGGTATATGTCCACTGGTATAAAAGAAGTTGCCAAATGGATTCCTTTCTTAAGAATGTCAAATTTCACTCCTGACAAGGATCTCCAGTTATTAACTAAAGGATTTACTAATGATAGAGGCAAATTTACTTCTTTTGAAGCATTTAAAAACTATGAAAAATTGTCCTCTGTAGTTAAAGAATTCGGGAGTATAAGTAATGCTTTGACAAAAGGTGATAAACAAGTCGCCTCCGAAATTACTCGAGTATTAACCGATCAGATAGGCCAAGGAGTGCATATTGCAGATAAGGCCCAAGCAGAAACAATGATAAACAGCAGAAGTTTAGAAAGCAAAGAAAGAAATATCACAATTGTTTTGCCTTCTGGACAAGAAACTATGTTAAGGGTGACTTTAAACGATTCTCTTAGACTACGAGCAGCCCAAGAAAGATTAGAATTATTTAGAACCCAAGGGCAATATGAAGAAGGATTGGTAAAGATTAGTAGTTTGAATAAAAGGATTGGAGCAGAGTTGAAAAGGGATTACGCCAATCGGATAGAGCGTATTAGTGCTCTTAAGGGGCAGGTCGAACGAGAGGGATTGACTAAAATAGAGGCCGATTTCTTGAATAAGCAGTTAGTTTATGAGAATGCTTATTTGAATGGGTCATCTTTAGCAAGTGTATCTTCGTTGGGCAGAGCAATGTATGAATCATTGCAGAGATTAAATCTTGAATTAGTTAAGCCCGATTTATTGGAAGCATTAGTTAAATCTGCAGATATAAAATTAGAGGATGGTGTATTAAGAAGCGCGAGTAAATTACTTGAAAAGGATATTAAGAATGGTTTGGTTAATGAAAAGATAGTCAAAGACAATGTAAAGCTTTATTTGCTTGATGCGTTTAGAAGGGGCTTAGATAAAGTTTCTACACCTGATATCGAAAGATTAACGAATATATTGAAAGAAACTAGAGAAGAAATAGATGCAGCTGCTCAAACTAAAAGCAGATTATTAGATAGCAGGGATTATTTTATGAACAAAGCGAAATTGTCTGACGATCCTGGAAGAGATAAGATACTCCGGGAACGGGTGCTCCGTAGCATTGAGAAGAAATTAAGAAGCATTGACGCACAAATAAAGACATTAGAAACAAGCAGCCTGAGAGAATTGAATGGGCAAACTAATCTAAAAACAGGATTATTTAGTAAGATGAAATTAGGCAGCCAAGTAGCTACGGCGTTATACCCTGAGCTGGCAGTTGCTCCTGTTCTTCGGGCAATCGATAAGAGTTTTGAAAATTTATCCGATAGGCTTGAGGGAGGAAGAATAATCCTTGCTGAGAACGGAAAAGATTTAGTATTTATGGCAAAAGACAGGTCTGATCAATATATTGCCGAAGGTTTTAATGCCAGAGTGGATCTTAATAAAGATTCTATCCAGAGAAAATTAGAAGAAATAACCAAAAGCGGTATTGGCAAGACAGAAAAAATAGATAAAATATTCGGTTTGGTTGCCAGAGTTATTTTTGAACAAGTTAAGAAGGATACCAAAGGTAAAATTGACTTAGGTAGATCGAATGAACAATTAGGAATGATTGCCGGTTTACTTAAAGAAAATAGCGTCGCTCAGAAGACATCTGGAGGTAAGACATTGGGTTTCCTGGCCGAGCTCATAATAAGAGGCGTACTTAGCGAAAGAACTGCTGGTGTGCGATTGAATCAACTTTGGGTTGTTAAGCCAGGCGAAGCGCAGATGACAATTGGTGGGAAGGGTGCCATAGATTTTAAAGAATTGGCAAGTCTTTTTGGCTATGAATTAATCAATGGATCTTCTTATTATAACGAAGGGAATAGAAGTACTGCAAAGTTGATAGATACTTTGATTAATCCCAGTAAGATTACTATACTTGATCAAACTACTTTGGGATTCTTAAGTTTGACTAAAGACGCTTCCTTGCGAGAAGCATTAATGAGGCAGAATACAGTAAGATTTGATGAGTTCCACCTGCCTTTCTCAAGCAAGGTTACTTATATCACTGCTGATACTCAGAAGATAGTTGATGAAGCAGTAATCGCAAATACCGCTAAGGTGCAAGAGGCGTTGGATCCTATAATGCAGAATTCCGGGGTAGCCCGTGAGCAATCTTCTGAGGGAATAGAAATAAAGGTAACTAATAAGATTGAAGAAGCAAAAGGTCCAGGGGCATATGTATATCGTGATAAAGGAGAATATCGTCTTAACCAGAAAGCGCATGATTTGGCTGTTGAGAAAATAAAGACTGCGTTAGGTCTGAAAACCGATGCAGAAGCAAAACTATTTATTAAGGCATATTTTGATGCTTTCTTTGCCGATGGCTCAACCGTTGCTGTTCAGAATGGTGAAATAAAGCCGGTAGAAAACGGTAACGTTGAGCTAAACCGGGTTTTTAGTGACGTTAAATTTATAGCTGCTTTATATAATAGGTTTATAGCAGAAGGTAAAACCATTGCCAGAGAAAAATTAGTTTATAGCGAGACATCGTCCCAAGGAACAGTAGCCGGTGTTTTAAGTTTATTTAATAAAGGCGCGTCTATCGCTGGTGCTTCAGGTACTTTACGGGAAGTAGAGTTGATGCATGCTTTGCATTTAGGCCGGGGAATAACAGAGGTAACACAAACAGAGTATAAAGCTGATGTTACAGAAGCTAAAACAGAAGGGGAGATTAAAAAGGCAATTATCCAGGCTGTAAGCAAGAGAGGTCCGAAGGGATTATTAATCATTGCTAAAGATGCCGGTCAGTTCGAAGCGGTATATAATGTCCTGAAAGATTTAAAACTAGAATTAGGCAAGGATTTGGAAGTAATCGATAATTTTACTTTAGAACATGAAGTGGGGAAAATCGCTAATTCCATGGAAGGTAAGGTTGTGCTTTCTAATATAAAAGGAGCAACCGGTATAGATTATAAGGGGAATAATGATTTAATTCTGGTGGATGCGCATAACTTAAGCACTTCAGAATTATTGCAAGCTTTAGGCCGGACTGCTAGGAATCAAGGAGAAACAAGCAAAAAATCCGTATTTTACCAGAAGGATTTGTTAAGAGATAATGTTGCAAGCCCAGAAAGATCGGAATTATATAATAAGATAACCGAAAGTGGAGTTTATGGTAAGAAGGCAAGTGAATTAAATCTAAGGAGAAATGCAGATATATTGCAAGCAGAAGAGATTTCCGATGCCCTGGTGCATCATATTAGAGAAGCGGCATATTCTAAAGGTTTAATTGAGCCGTTGAAACTCATGATTTCTAATACTAAAGGCGAAAGACAGGTTAAGCTAGAGGATATATTGCATGAAGTATTAAATATAAAAGAAGGGGATATAGATTTAAGTTTAGGTGTTTCTCGGGATACAAATGAATTAATAAGGGAAAGTCTGCAAAAGGTTGCTAGCCAAGCCGAAGCAGTCTTTGGTAGAATAGCAAAAGGTGATTTTGGCAATAATGTTACTAGTCAGGCTGCAGTCATAAGGGATATATCCAGAAGGTTAGTTAACCAGGCGGATTATGCAGCAATTAGAGCCCGCAGGGATATATCTATTCGAGAAGCAACTAATCTTGTTGAAATAGCTGGCGTTGCAAAACATAGCCGTTTTCAGGAAAAGATACTTCCTGATGAAATGGGTAAAAGTGCAGCTAAAAATCAAAAAGCCGTGGCTATTGTTAATAGTATTTCTTTTGCTAGAACCCGCGCAGGGGAAAGACCGTTGACACGCAGCCAAAAGGACGAGGTTTATAAAGCATTAGACATGGTTTTATCGGAAAATGGTACACGTGGTTCGCCAGAAGCACTTTCTTTAGTCGCTAAGTACGTACCGGCTCTTGCTAATGTAGCAAATTCAGTCAGTTATCTTACCTTAAATACTCCAGAATCAACCCAAGCTGTTGCAGAATTAATAAATAATCGAGTGTTCGCCAGCCCTGATTTCGCTGACTATTCTTATGATGAAAAACAAAGATTAGCGGATATTTTTGTTGGCGCACTCAATCCAGCACTTAATTATAGCGATATGCTTACCGTAAATACTGCGTACATCCTTATGGATAAAGACGCTCGGGAAAAGCTCAAGAAAGATAATTATTTATCTCAAGCTTTCTTATTGAATCCGACTCAGTTTGCAGAAGATATGATTAGCCCTAATTGGTTTTTGAGTTCTATAAATGCAGTTAAAACAGCGCTTAATAATAGAAAATCTCTATTATTAGGTAGTTATATAATGTTTGTTTCGAATAACAGGCTTAATTTAGCGCAAGGTGACCTTAAAAATATCGCAAAGCTTGATTTTAATGAGTTAGATAAAGTGACGGGAAATATTTTAGTTAGAGTCGGCAAAGAATCAGGGGGAAGTTTATTAGAAGAAGTCGAATATTTCCTGCTCAAATTAGCATTGAGCAAGCCTAATTTGAAACTGTTAGATTTCCAAAAAGCTAAGGCTTTATGGCAAACAATCGATAATTTAGGCTTCAGTGCAAAGGAATTAAAAGAATTTAATATCAGTAATTTGCTCCCAGCTGTAGCCAAAAAATATGAAGTTCTAAGAATAATAAACAAGCTGCTTGCTAAGTCCGACTCAGAATTAGCGGTTTTAATAAAGGGAATTGTTGCCAAGATAGATAAAAAGCAGAAGATCACTTTATCGGATTTAGGTAACAATGCAGAGCTTGCTGATAGCGTTATTAAACTTGTTGATCCTTTCGCTCCTTCGTTTGAAGTTGTTAAAGACAGGGCAGTAAGATTAGGGGAAACGAGCGTAATTGCTGAAAATGATAGCATTCCTTTCAATAGCCTTTTGTCTTCAGAGAATGAGTTCCTTAAATTTAAGACTCATGTTGACAGATTTACCGCATCGATTAAAGGATGGGTTGATAGAATAACTACTTCTATGGATGCAGATGATATTGCTAAATTTAGTAATACTTTGACAGAAGATGTAAATAATTCAGATTTGCCTGATGTTAAGAAAAAAGAGTTGATTAGCTATATTGATGCTGAGGCAAAAAGTGTGCTCCAAGATAAGTTAATAACAGCAATTGCAAAAGGGGTGTTAGATGCTAAAAAAGCAGCCGGTGAAACAGATGATAAACCGGTAGGCGCAAAACCAAATGAAATTCCGTCGGCAACAACTGCTCCGGCAGTTGATACTGAGTCTACGGTCGTTGCCGTAGAGTCCACTGTTCAGCCACAAGCAGCCCAACCGGGTGAAAATCTTGCAACCAAATATTATGGTCAAGTCTCTCAAGCAACTGGTTCTAACCAAGGTATATCAGCTCCGTTTGATACGTATAGGTATATTTATCACGGTACTAGCATAGAACATGTTTTGCAAATGCTATTTGATTCAAATGGCAACCTTTATTCACCAGATGGTAATGGAGATGCAGTAACGCTTTTTACAAGAATGTTTACTCCTGTCTTCGCTAATAAATTCTCTGATGGCATTGTGCTTGAGTTTGATTCATGGGCATTGACTGAAAATGGAGTTAAACTTGAAGCCTTCGGAGAAACAAGCACGCATAATAAAGTTCCGCTTCGTTTTCTTACCGATAGAGCGAAAGTAAAATTAGTCCAAAGATTGGCAGAATCCGGAGCGTTAAGCTCCTTCGATGCAGATCAAAAGAATAAGATCGCTGAATTGTTAGGAATAGATAGCTTAGATCAACTAACCAATCAGCCTTCTAGACAGTTGCCAGCGGAGACAACGAGTAGTGTTATTAAAGACTTGCCAGAACAGCCAAATAACACAGGATTTACCAGAATTGAGACAGCATTAACTGTCTTTGCAGTAGGGGTCACTGGAGCAGCGCTACCTATTATTTATGGTTCTGGTGCTGGCGGTGTTAAGGGGTTGATTGGCCTGGCCGTTGGCGTAGGGTTGGTTGGCGGTGGTTTGGTTATAAAGTGGCTATTTAATAAATATAGGAATAATAAGCAATCTTCCCCTGAGCAACAGACGCCCGCAGAGAGAACTTCTCCAGCTATTCCGGCAGTTCCAGGGCAAACCGTGCCTAATGCGCCTAGTGTGAGCGCCAGTAGCACGGGGTTAGAGGTGGGTGCAGTTCTGGGCGGCCAGACTAGCCAGCAAGAAGCTATGGCAAGAAGTAGCTTTATACATACTATTTCTACGCAAATTACAGAAGGTTATGGTCGTATTCTAAGTGGTTTGGCCCCGCCCGTAGCCCTCGCCAAAGCCTTTCTCTCAAAGGTGCTTGGTGCATCAAAATCGAGAGGCAATGTAGGTGCATTAGTTGTAATTGTATCAAGCAGTGTAGCAAATGCAGTAAGAAGCACAGTTGAATTAGTTGGAAAACTGTTAGGTGCCCAGAGTGCAAACTCCAGAAATGGAGTAGAAGGGCAGGATGCAGAAGGTGCGTCTAGTAATGTAGGTAATACGTCCGTAGAGGGCGTAAGCATCAATGATTCCAGGGTTATCCTAGGCAATAGTATAGGTAATAAGATTGCCAGAATAATCAGCAGAATCACAGGTTCTAGAAGTGCAAGCGCCGAGGCAGACAGCAAAACAGGCGCAGAAGTATTAGTAGTAAGTACAAGTACAAACGGGTTTGTAGCAAGCATCAAGGCAGCTGTAATGATAGCTGCAAGATATCTATCTAGAACCAAAGGTGAGGCAGAAAATGCCGAAAACCGAGGTTCTATTCGTGCGTATGGCTTCTCCAATGACTTTAGCAAAGCATCATCCTATCTTAAGACTCTCCTATTCAATCATGCTTCTCATAAGAAAGACGGCAGTCTAAATCGTTTTGGCAAAATTACACAGAAATTAGCTGGTTCCGATAGAGTTAAAGATTCTGTAGCAGTCAAACCAATAGTAGAAGAGAGTGAATTAGTTAAAGAAGTTGCTGCTGCGTTAGAAGAATTAACAGTGGCCCAAGCTAAAAGAGAGAGTATTGATCGTTGGAATGAACATCGTAAAATTGAGCTTACTCAGGCTGAATTTATAAAACTTATAGACGTAATTCAAGCCAAAAAGACTGAATTATGGGAAGAGAATGGTAAGAAGGGTAACCTTGAAGATTATACCCAAGAAGCTGTAGAAGAGATAAGTGATTGGTTGGCGGCTCAAAACAAGATTCGCGCCGCGGTTGGGGTAGTTTATAGAGTGGGCGGAGATATGGATATTGTTAATGCTGCTTTAAAAATTATATTTGATGGTAAAAAATATGACGGCAGTAAGATATTGGAAGCTGGGATCCAGACTAGAAAATTAAATAAGGATGAGGTAGATGCTTATTTTACCTGGTTAGACGCACAAAACCAGGCTGAAGTTTTTATAATGGCTCAGAAAGCCATTGCAATAGCAAGAGAAGCTATAGAAAAATCAGGAGAAGCTATAGAAAAATCAGGAGAAGCTATAGAAACAGCAGAAGAATCGGTAGGAATTAATAAAAAGAATTTTGAATGGATGAATGGCGAGAACTGCTTTACGACTATTGCGCCTATGCCTATAAGAGAAAGATTGGAAGCAAAGAGAAGGGAAGTTGAAGCTGCAGGAGGAATGTGGACGTTAAGAGTGGCAGTACAGGCTTACAATGACCTAGTTGATCAATATAACGCTAGCCATGAAAATCAATTGGAGCATTTATTTGTAGCCAGAGTCGCCCCCGGCAGGATTAATGAATTTATAGATCAGAAGGTTAAATTCGAGATAGTAGAGAAATTAGAGAATAGTAATTTTCATGCGGTTATGCCTTTTGGGTATAAGGTAGGGAAGAAAGGTACGTTTATTTCAGCTTTTGGCGGCAATATTGCTAATCGCAAGAGACTCGTTAACGTAGCCAAATTTAATTTTTCCGGAGCAGGGGTTATAACTTTAGTAGCAGAGAGCTTTAATGACAAAGTTGAGGCAAGTGAAAAAGAAAATCGGGTTACAGAAGAATGTTATAAGGATACGGATTCTGCTCCGATAAAGGGAGATTCTAATAACAATGCAGCCCAGAGCGCGGATAGAAAAAGCGATAGCTCTGACACAAACAGTACTACTGGCTCAAATGGAACAACTGGAACATCCAGCACTACCGGAATAACTGGTACTACCGGTTCAACCGGTTCCACTGGCAATAGTAATGGTAATAGTAGCTCAGGATTTGGCTCATCTAATGGCGATTCATCCAACGGTAATGCAGGAATGGCTAGTATCGGTTTGATTTTAGCAATTACCGCCATAGCGATAGCAGTTTCTACGGCTCTTACGGTTGGCGGTACAACTGGTGTAGCCGCCGGCGCAGTAGCTGTTGTAGTCGCTCTGACAGCGGTTATCACTGGCGCAAACAAGAATGTTGGCAACTTACCTAATGCAAATAGAGTTGAAGGTTTACCTCAGACAGGCAAAGTAACCATGGAGCATCCAAGAGCTGATACTTCTGACAAGGTAACCAGCAATAGCCGCGCTCCTCCGGCCGGAATATTCAATGATCTTTCTAATGCCTTGCGCAATTTAAAGGATAATTTAGAAAGAGAGTTAGCAAGAACAGCTTTCCGTAATAACATAGTTTCCCGCTATACAGCTGCCCAGCTGCGCAATGCGATTAAGGCCCTGAACGACACTATTATCGCCTTAGACAGAATTGCTAACAACCCGGCATTATTCGTAATACATTTCGATATGATAGCCCGCCGCCGCGAAGATGATGATATCGCTGCTGCCCTGCTTAAGAAGCTCATCGGAGCAATCAAGAACCGTGGGTTAAATAACCTGCATGGCCGTTATTTCCGCGCTGCCCGCTTAATCGCTCATCGTTATGGCCTTCCTTATGCTTCCATGATTGAGCTTACCAATACCTTTATATTACTCAACGAAACCGATGAGTTTATCAACACCCTGAAAGAGGAATCTTATGTCAGAGCCGAAGCATTAAAGGCCAGAGAGAACAAAGTTAATTCTACTCGCATCAATTTAGCCGCTGGGCGCATATCTTTAACTAATGAGAACACCGTAGCCTCTGAAATCTTAAATAACGTTTTAAATATCTTAGATAATTCCGTGGGCGGATATGCTCAGGGCGCAGAAATCGTGGTTAACGCGATTAAGTTAGCCTTCGGAGAAGCCCGCGCAGGGTTAGCTAACATTGCTGGTGCCTTATTCTCCAGCGTAACCGGAGCATTGAGCCGGATCGGTTCATTCTTAATCAGCTTACCTATATTAGTGGCTCAGCTGTATGAATTAGGTAGGGCAATTACCAACGGTCAAACAACCGGAACTGAGAATAAAACTACAGCCGTTCAGGCAGCGGTTAACACAGTAGCGGTAAGCTTGTCCAATGCGGTTAATGCAGTAGTTTCATTCTTAGCTAACGTTTCCAGAGAATTATCTAACGCAATCGAAGTTTTACCGGTTGCCGATACTGTGGATGTTCCGGCCGGCCTGCCCGTTGCCGGTTCATTAGCGGCTTCCAATGGTGTTAAGTCAGCCAATTCCCACACCGTGATTACCGGTTTAATCGCTTCCGTAAGAAAGTTAATTTCAAACAAAGTTTCTAAATCCGAAGTAAAAGAAGAAGGGCAGTCATTAATTATTTCCAAGCTGGTAGGCATTGGAAGCGCCATTATTTCCTTAGCTCCTCCGGTTGTTGGTTTAGTTGCGCGTTTTGTAGCAAATGCAATTAATCAATTAACCAACGTAATCAAGGAGAGGAGAAATGAAAATGGAAGACATATTAAAAATGAGAGAAGAATTAGCAGCGATAGACACGCAGTACAGAATACGCAGACTTCAGGAATTAAGACAGGCCGCGATTCTGGAAATGATGAATTTGCGCAGTATTTCAGTAGAAAAGCTGAGCAATTAAACCGTCTTTATAAAACATTTAGCAGCTTGGCCAAACAGGGCGTGCAGTTTGTGCGCGCCCATGCCGTGGCCGCCAGCCTCGCTACAATCGCTTTCCAAATCGCAGTAATTCTCAGTCAAATTACTTTAACCTTGCCGTCTGCTATTATTTCCTTATTAGGAATAGTAGTTACGGCTATTTTTGTAAAAGGAGGTGTAACATGTGCCCAATCAAGATCGAAGACATCCGTATGGACCACATCGTTGACTACACCAAGAATTATTCAACCTTCGCTACAGCCCGTGAGCAAAGTAGTAATAAGATCAGAATCTTTCTGGTCCAAGATTCAGGTGCAGTTCATGTTCGTAATGGTGGGACTTGGCACGAATTGGTCGGGCCGCTCGCCGCCGACGTCAAAAGCCGCATCGAGGAAGCCCGCACGCTTGTCCCAGTCTACAAAGTCAACTCAATCTACGGGGTTAACTAATTTCATTAAGGCGCTTACTTCTCCTACCGTGGCAGGGAAGAGAGTTGCGCCTGTTATTGTGCGCAAGAGTGTCCAGCCTCTCCTCCAGAGGGTAATTTCTGGCGCTCTTGCCACAATAACCATGTTCTTTGCCTCCGTAGCCCCGGCGATGGCTGCTTCGAATGGTACTAATGCTAATGCCGGTTTCAACTTAAATTACCTGTGGTATTTATCCGTTTTAGCGGTAGCCGCGGCAGGATTTTTATCTTACCGCCGCAAAGCCCGCCAGAATGTATTACGTAACGCTCCTGGTAAAAATGGCTTTGCCGCCAGCTTCCTGCATCGGCCCAATGATAATAGCCTGGAATTTGGCGATAAATATTTCTTAATTTACGCTAAAGATTTCCCATATTTTAAACACGAAACTAAGAATTTACCGGTTGTTGATGGCTTAGTTACCCACATCTCAGCTACTCCGCTTAAGTTAGCCTTAAAGAATTATCCTGAGCTTAAGTATGGCGGTATCGTTGCCCCGGCTCCCCGTTCACGTTATGGGTTCAAGATTGTCAAAAAGAACACTAACTCGGTATTTTCTCCGATTACCTGGGGCTTCATCTTAGGCTCAATCGTCATGTCAACCGGGGATGTTTTCAATAGTTTAGATATAGAATATTTATTTAACTATGGCTTGCTTGGGGCGTTTCTGTTCATGACTGGCGCTTCATTGGTTGCGGTAAACAGATACCGTAAGAATGAATCGAGAATTAAACCGGTAATTATGAATCCGATTGTTCTGATTTCTTATTTTATAATGTTGGCGATGTATATCTCCGGGTATTTCTTTAACGGATGGACGCTTCCGCCGCACGGTTATTCCCAGGATTTCTTAGGTCCGATTGTTTGGAGCGCAGTAATCATTTCAGGCGCTCCTGTATTCTTCAAAAAGGGAGCTTTAGCTGCGCTGAGCGTTTCTCATAATAAGTATCGGGCTTTAGTATTTAAAGCCGCGGTAAGCTTATTTACTTTTTCTGCCGGAACGGAATTAGCGCAAGGGTTAGGTTGGATTCATGGTACTTTTGACTGGTTAGATTTTGTCGCCGCTGGATTAGGTTCTTTAGCCATCTTTGTTATCGCCAATATCTCTTATGCAAGAAGCCGCAGTAGCCGTGGGCACAATTGGCGCCCGGTTGGCCAGTTTGTGGGTGCTCTGCGCTATCCGTCAGTGGCTAAGGATTTCGTTAGAATGGGCCTGGCTACCTATAGAATTGCTTTAAATCATATAGAGCGTACCAACGGTATTAGGGCTCCTCCGGTAATCAGAAATATCCGCGCTTTATTCTATCCTATCGCTTCCCGCAAAGATGGCCAGATCAGCTACAGCGTGGAAATTGAAGATGAGGCTGTCCGCAATCAGGTTCAGCTGCATGAGGCCCAGGCCACTGAAAGAAAAGCTATTGTCGCTCAGGCCCAAGCGTTTAAAAATAAAAATGCAGGGGCAGCTGCAGCGACTTTAAAAGCTGCTGTTAAATCCCGTTTGTCTAATTTATCATTTACCATCAAATTCATCGGTTATGGCTTAATCGACGAGTTAAGCGGCACCTTCAAGAATATTCTTACAAAGAGGGGTGTTGTTAATCTAGTTTTTGCATTCATTATTGCTAGTTCCGTATTCGCAACTACTCTTAATAGTTTTGCGGGTAATTCTACAGCTTTAACAGCTGCTATTACTGAGACGCAGCAGGGTACAGGCGAATTCTCCAAAATTCAGGATATTATAGAGAGCGACACCGATGATATCGGCTATGGCGGTTTAAATATTGATAATCCGCAGGTTTCTTATGATAATCAGGGCCGTTATTCATTCATAAAAGATGGGCAGGGGAGAATCCGCCAAGAATATAAGTATAGCGCAGATGGATTAACCGGAACCATCCTTAATTATGATGAGAATGGTAAGGTTATCGAAACTGGAGTTGTCACCTATGATAAAAATGTGCCGATTTATGTAACAAGGGAAGATTTGGTTAAAGAAGTTCCGTTGCCTGTGGAGAAACAGCAAAAGGATCCGGATTATAGCGCGTTGCCTTCATACCAAGGCACTGTTGGCCAGCGCGTATCCGGAAATAAGGGAGATTGGGTTTGGGGTATATATGACTGGTGGACAAATTCAGAAGATAAGGCTGCCGCTCAAGCTGCCATTACCGCTTGGGGTGAAGATCATCCTGCCTTATTCACTAGCGGAAATCTTAATGTAGTTTACACCATTCCTGCTAACTACAGTAATCTTGGTAATGAAAAGCTGAATGTTATGATCGTGAAAGAGGGTCTTACTCAGGCCGATGAAGATGCGATCAAAGCCTGGAGCAAGGTTAATAAAGATCTTTTCACCGAAAAGAATGCCAATACCAATATCGTCTATACCATTCCTGAAAATTACAATGGTTTGAGTAATAAAGAATTAAAAGTAATCATCGTCCAGGAGAACCTCACTACAGCCGATGAAAACGCCATTGCCGCCTGGAGTGATGTTCATAAAGATCTCTTCACCGAAGCCAACGCCAAGAGCAGTACTGTTTATACCATCGACGCCGATTACAATGGTTTAGTAAATAAGAAGTTGGATATAATGATTGTCCAGGAGGATCTCAGCCCGGAGAATGAAGCTGCTGTCGCGGCATGGAGCAAGGATAATCAAGATCTCTTCACCGAAGCCAACGCTAATACTAATATCGTTTACACCATTCCGGAGAAATACAACGGTTTAAACAATGATGAATTAAAGGTAACCATCGTACAGGAGAACCTCACTACAGCCGATGAAAACGCCATTGCCGCCTGGAGCGATGCCCATAAAGATCTCTTCACCGAAGAAAATGCCAACAACAACGCCGTCTATACCATCGAGGCAAATTATAACGGCTTAGGCAATAAGAAGCTGGATGTAATGATTGTTCAGGAGAACCTCACTACAGCCGATGAAGATGCTATTGCTGCTTGGAGTAAAGTCAATCAAGACCTCTTTACTCAAGAAAATGCCAACAACAGCATTGTTTATACTATCGAAGCCGATTACAACGGTTTAGGTAATAACGTATTAAAGGTTACCATTGTTCAGGAGAACCTCACTACAGCCGATGAAGATGCTATTGCTGCTTGGAGTAAAGTCAATCAAGACCTCTTTACTCAAGAAAATGCCAATAACGGCACTGTCTTCACCATTCCGGCCAACTATAATGGTTTACAAAATAGCAAATTAAATGTCTTCATCGTCTATGAAGCTACCACCGATGCTGATGAAAATGCTATTATCGCCTGGAGCAACGCCAATCAGAACCTCTTTAATGAAAATTATCTTGGCACAACACACATTATTCCGGCTAACTATAATGGCTTAGGTAATAAAGCATTAAAGGTTGAGATTCAATTGAATAAGGATTGGAAGGATTCAAATGATCCTGATTTATCTGGCAAGTCCGCAGGCCGTAAGGCCCTGGAGGATGCTGAGGCCAAGCTTGTTGCCGCGCTGAATGAGTTTACCCAGGCCAAGGCAGAATTCGATACTCTTACTGCTAAATATGATATGGAAACTAAACAGACAGAGTTAGAAGCAGCCAAGAGCAAGTTATCCGAATTAGAGCAGGCCTATGAAGATGCCAAAGCCGCATATGAAACGCTGGTAACCGCTGATCCGGCTGTGGCTGCTGCCAAAGAAGCCATGGATAATGCGCAAGCTGAATTGACAACTGCCGAGCAGAATATTACTGATTTAGAGAAAAAATTAGAAGATGCAAATAAATTGGTATCAGATTTATCGCAGCAATTTGTTGAAGCCAAGGCCGTCCTTGATCAGAAGCAGATTGCTTATAATGATTCTAAGGCCGCATTTGATGTAACCAGCGGCGATTTGACTGATCCGGCTGTGGCTGCTGCCAAAGAAGCCATGGATAATGCGCAAGCTGAATTGACAATTGCCGAGCAGAATGCCGCTGACCTGTCGAAACAGGTAAATGACGCTAATAGAGTAGTTTCAGACTTGATGGTAGAAATAGATGCGGCCAAGATCATTCGCGACCAGAAGGAGATTGATTATAATAATGCTAAGGCCGCATACGAAACAGCCAGCGCAAATCTTGCCGATCCGGCGATTGCCGCCGCTAAAGAGGTAATGGATAAAGCGCAGGCTGATATAAATGACCAGAAGGATTTAATCGTTAACTTAGAGAAAAATTATAATGATCTTAAAGCAAAATATGACGAGCTTGTTAAACAGTGGGGATTCAATTTTAATCCGGATTCTCATGTTACTCCTTACGATCTTTCTGTAGCCCAAGATACATTAGATGCCAAGCAAGCTACCGTGGACCAATTTAAGGAGGAGGTGAAAAAATTAAGAGAAGCTATCTCCAACGAGATTAAGTATATCGCTGCTGCCTTAGAATTCACCGCCAAGGCCCAGAACATCACCGCCAAGGCCCAGAACATCACCGCCAAGGCCCAGAACATCACCGCCAAACATCAATCTATCAACGCCCAAGCCCAGATTTACGGCTGGCAGTGGCAGCCTTGGAATACCATGAAACAGTATCCGGTACTCTGGCGGCCGATTGAAATTAGATGGAGCGGAGAAAAATCTGCCAGCAGGATTGAAACATTTACATATTCCCAAGTCGCTGTTTTTGATCCGAATTTCGGTGAGAATGGAGCCTATGTTATTCCGGATTATGGTTTCTACTATAAGCATACCGAAAAGGCCCAGGCATATACCGGTTATACCATTATTACTGATGAAGAATATAGCCGGGTAGTAGTTGTGAATGGCAAAGAAGAATTAAGGGTGAAATTTAAGACTACCAAAATTAAGGATTTGGAAGGTAATGTGTATCCGGTTTCTTCAGCAAGATATATTAAGGATCCGCTTAATATCGGAGTAGATGATGTATTCTTATACCAATTACGTAATTTTATGTCTAAGTTTGGCGTTGAATTTTACTATTCGGAAACTAATTCGAATACTAAGACCCAGCGGACCGATAATATTAATAATACCACCAATGAATTTATTGCTAACTTAGGTAATGAAGGGATTGTTAAGTTTTCCGTTTATGAGAAGATTATGGCCGGCACCGGAGAAGTAATTTATCTTCTTTATGATGGCGTGCATGGCGATCCGCGCATGACAATTACTAAAGATAAAGTTAATTTTACATATCCTGAATTTACTTTCCCGAAAGAAAATGTTGAAACCAAGACTATCGATATGGAGTATTATTTTCACACCCCTGCTTTAGAGCAAACGGCTTTTGATCAGCAAGCCTGGTCAGCTAATAGTTCTGATAAGTTTCATGGTGTTACGTTGTCTTTCGGTGTTCCCTGGACTGATCGTCAAGATATTTTCTTAAGTCTTGAGTCTTTAGGCGAATTAAAAGCTGGTACAGAAGCTTCTTCGGCTGATAAGATTAAAGCTGCTAATGAGCTTCTTGATCAGATGGAGCAGAACCGTATTAATGTAGTCCGCGTTTATAATACGATGACCGGCGATTTATGGGATGCTTTGGCTAATCATCATATTAAGGTAATTCAGGTTATTCCGAATCTTGATGACCGTAATAATCCCGGCCAGGATATCAAGAGTCGTACCTTCCTTAATTATGTCGCAATGTATAAGGATCATCCCGCCGCCTTTATCTGGGAATTAGGAAACGAATATAATTACCATCCGGAATGGTTCGATAATAATATTGATAATTGGTATATAGAAGCGGAAAAAGCAGCCGGTTTTATCAAGCAGATTGATCCAAATCATGCTGTTTCCTGCAGCTTTGGTTATAGCGGCACCGGTAGTATTGATGGGGATTTCTCCGCAGCGGTATCGGATGTGCCTTCAGCCGATATCTGGGGTTTAAATATCTATCAATGGGATAATCCTACGGAAATCTTACTGGAAGCTAAAAAGCTAGCAAATGGCAAAGGAATCTATCTGTCTGAAAGCGGTGCTGATTCCTGGAATGAGTATTTACAGAAAGAAGATCAGGCTGGCCAAGCCAAGGCCGCCGCTAATATTTGGCAAGCTGCTAAGAATGCCGACATTTTAGGCGTAACCTATATGGAGGCATTTGATGAGTGGTGGAAATCTACAGCTGACCCGAAGGTTCAGGATAATTATGGTACTCATTTCGGAGTCCCCTATGACAATTTCGGTAATGAGGAGTGGTTTGGCTGGTGGAATGTCAAAGGTGAGCCTAAAGAAGTAGTTGGTACAATGCAGGCGATTTGGAATAAGGAAGATGCCCTAAATAAACTGTTCTCTCCGAATATGAAATGGCTGGGTGGTTCTTTTAACGGCGAGAATTTTACGAATAAAGTTGAGGCTATGATCGATACGGCTACAGCAAGCGGCGATATTAATGTGTACCGTCAGGAGGCAGAACCGGTTAACGAGGAGCAATCAGCGGTTGATCATTACCAGCGGGTTTTCTCTTACTTCAAAAAAGTCCCGAATATTCCGTATCTGTTACCGGCTTACGGTATAATTACCGATTTTGCCGGCCAGGTTCATTTAAAGACCGAGTTTGAGTTCTACAATCCTTGGGCAGCCTCAGAAAATAAATATGTGAAATTCGAGAAGAGTAATTTAACTAAATTCCAGACCTTATCCCGCGATGGCGTTCCGACCGGTTATCTGTATCGTGAACCTGGAGATGACTTTGGCAGAACGTGGCTTGAGGTTTCTTTAAGTGGCGAAGATATCTACCTGGTAGACAGCTTTGATACTCAGAATGTTTATCAGCCGAAGGTTGCCTATGTTCTTAAATGGCAAGGTGAAGATAAAGGTTATGTTGCAATTAAGCAGATGAAGGCACAGTTAGATGAGAACGGCCTGGTGGCTGGAGTGGAGGTTAAAACTGTTGCTCAAGACCTTAATTTAAACGCAGAGCAGAAGATGGATTTAAAGAGGGCAATCGCTCAGACCATAGGTAATTTAACCCCAACAGAGGTTGATGAGCTGACCGATGATGAGATTAACAAGCTGGTCCCCGATGACTTTGAAATGGTGGCTACTGATGCAAAATTAGGTGATTCTACCTTTATTGAATATTCTGTCCCCGGCGATTCTTACGGCAGAATCCTGGCTATTGATAGAGGCACGGTATTTATTACCTCCAGATTTATGGAATTAAGCCCAATGGCATTATCGGGATATTTTGTGGATAAAGCCAGTGGACAGAAAGTATTGGAAATACTTAATACCGATAATGGTGATAAGGAATATGGCCTGCCTGCTGATACCGATATTCAGCACTACCGTGTGCGTTACCGTGATCCCAATACTGGGGAGGTATGGTATCGCTGGCAGTATGCGGATGTACGTGTATTAGGTGATTTTGTTTATGAGGAGCATGGGCATTTTGAAACCTTGGCCACTCCATATAAAGCCCCGCAGGGTGAAAAAGGCGAGTCTGTGGATATTAATGTTCGCTGGGTGCCTGAAACCCGCTTAAAAGTTGATCAATGGTCTAAAACCAGAGATGAAGCGGTAGCCACCTCTATGTATAACGTTATTGATGGAGAGGAATTCCTGGCCTATACGAATCAGACTATAGGTGGGAAAGCCTTCCCAGGGATTGCATCTGAGGAAGCCAGACAGCAAATCTTAGCTCAGCTGGAACAGAACGGTATGACCGATGCTGATAAGAATACCTTGTTGAATACGAACTTCAGAGAAGTAAAGCGCACCTATGCTGATGCCTCTACCGGAAGAAGCGGCAAGATTGAATACTATTATTATCTACCCAGCAGCCCGACTAAGGATTATGTAATGATGAAGGATAATTATCATACAGTGATTAATATTAATTGGTCTAATGAAAAGAGAGGATATGAGAATACATTTGAATTTGATAATAATACTAACAGCATAACCGGTAGGGTATATAACTTTAGTATTGAAACAGATAGTAATGGTGAAAAGATCAGGGTATATGATACTAAGTATGAAGATCCCGCCCGAGAATCAATAACCCAGATTGCTCTTCGCATGGACGGCAGATTGTATTATCAAGTTAATGAAGGTACTTGGAGCAGGAATCCTGCTGTAAAGGTGTATTTTGATGGTCAAGAGCTGCCTCTTAAATCCGAGGTTACTGATACGAATGGTGTAATCGAGTCGTCGAAAGGTCCGCTTTATAATTATTATATAGTATTTCTTAATGATAAACCCGGCGAATATTGGATTTTTGCAAGAAATATAAATGACAGCGGGGAAGCTTATGATGCAGTTAACTTTGTTAACGGCGTTCAAATTGATAAAAATTCACCGCGGATTCAAACTATGGAGCAAGCCGAAGCGGAAAAGTTGGCCCAAAGAGATGGAACTTACTTTAAATACGGTATAACAATTTTCGAAAAAGCAGATAAATATAATCCTGTGCTTTGGAAAGATTATAAGAATGGCAGTGCCTTGAATAGCTTCGTAGAGTATTTAAAAGTTCAATTCCAGAAACATATTCCTCAAAATAGTACTGGCCATAATTTAACTAGAGGGCATAATTATCTACCTTCAATCGCCATCCTATTAGCAACAGCCGTAGGTCTTGTTTTCATCTTTATATTATTAAGACTGGGTGTCTGGTCAGGGTCTTGGTTATCTAGACTATTCGGTATAACTAATAAAAAGTTAGTAAGGTTGGCTCAGGGTGTTGACCATAGAATACAGCCGAATCTTGGCGCAATTAAGAAGAAAAATGCCTACAGAGTCTGGTTAGAGAAATATATTGCTGATTTCAATTTCCTTACGCCTTTTATTGATTATTTAGAAGAGAAAACTATACAATACGCGCAAGATAGGGTAGCAGGAAGAATTAATCCTGCAGCGGGAGAAAGAGTAGTAGCAATACCTGATGGCAATCTTGATGCCGAGCAGGCCAAGGCTTTGGATCAGTGGATAAAGAGAAACTCTAGAACAATCAATCCGAATAATCACGGCAATACTTATACAATTCGTGCTAATTATAATAGGTTTGGAAACAAAACATTTCAAATAACCTTAGCCATAATTGATGTAGATTTTATTGACAAACAAATAGTGTTTTGGAAGTCCATTATTGGTTACCATAGCGGAATTGGTTCCATTCTAGACCTATTAAGAGCAAAAGGGTTTTATAAGTTTAAAGGTGGTTATATTTTTAGCACCGGAGAATTTAAAGATCTATTCAAACGTTTCTCAAAAGCAGGTAAAGATCCCATAGTCGAATTGGATTTGCAGAAGTTAATAGATAGCAAAGCGCTAGTTCCTCCTGTAAGTTGGAATTATGCTACTCTTACTCAGGAACAACGTATGCTTTGTGAGCTTTTAATAGATAAAATTAGAGATACCCTAAAAGAAATGAGAAAAAAAGATGGTCTTATACATTATACCTATCCTATATCTACTTTTGTATTCCAGTTCTTTATTTATCCTTTTCGGTATTTCTTAACAGCATTGTTCCGTTTTAAACTGGATGAAAATGCTAAGAAGGAGTTAACAGATTCAGATAAGGCACAGAATAAAATAGCTTCACGTTTCTGGAAAGCGGCGATCGGTGCATGGTTAATATGGAATATTATTACCTGGACTGTTGCCTTAATATTCTGCGTCCCCTCATTACCCATTTTAGCAGTGATATTTATCGCGATCCCAATAATGCTTCTAAACTTCAGGGTTTCTTTCCGTGCAGTTGTTTATCTACTCTTTAGAGTGGTAGAAGAGGATATGTCGCGTATTATGGGATACCACAAGGTTAGGACTATGAGAGAAGCGCGTAAGCATCTGCCTACCATTTTAGGAACTGGGGAAGGTAAAGAATTCTTCCGGGCAGCGATAAACTGGCTATACTCTGGTCCACAGGGAAGGATGATTTCTCAAGAAAAATATAAAGAGTTAAGGGGGATATTAAAGTGTGCTAATCAAAATGATGAAAAAAGCATGGGAAAAGCAATTAGTAAACTTAAAACCTTGGGCGACTGGGAAGCCGAGCAATATTTTACTCAATGGTTGAATAT